>DASQJO010000362.1:0-5563 GCA_035630955.1 Kineosporiaceae bacterium | reverse complement strand
CGTGACCCCGCACCGCGACGACGGCTACGACGTCTCCGACTACTACGGGATCGACCCGCGGCTGGGCACGATGGGCGACGTCGTCGAGTTCCTCCACGAGGCCGCCGACCGCGGGATCCGCGTCGTCATCGACCTCGTCGTTAACCACACCTCCGACCAGCACCCGTGGTTCGTCTCCGCGAAGTCCGACCCGCAGTCGCCCTACCGGGACTTCTACGTCTGGTCCAAGGACGAGCCGGCCGACCGCTTCCAGGGCATGGTCTTCCCGGGCGAGCAGAGCGAGACGTGGTCCTGGTGCGAGGAGGCCGGCGCCTGGTACTACCACCGCTTCTACGAGTTCCAGCCCGACCTCAACTGGCGCAACCCGCGGGTCCGCGAGGAGATCCTGCGCGTCGTCGGGTTCTGGCTGCAGCTCGGCATCAGCGGCTTCCGCGTGGACGCCGCCCCGTTCGTCATCGAGCTCGTCGAACCGGGACCGCAGCCCGACGAGAACGACTTCCAGATCCTCGACGACTGGCGGCGGTTCCTGCAGTGGCGGCAGGGGGACGCCGTCCTGCTCGGCGAGGCCAACGTGACCCCGCAGGACGTCCCGCAGTACTTCGGCTCCTCGCCGGTGAGTGCGGACCGGCTGCACATGCTCTTCGACTTCGTGCTCAACCCGCGGATCTTCCTCGCGCTCGCCCGGAAGTCCGCCGAACCGCTCGCCGAGCAGCTCACGGACGCGGTGACGGTTCCGCGCGGCGGCCAGTGGGTCACCTTCCTGCGCAACCACGACGAGCTCGACCTCTCCCGGCTGACGGACAGCCAGAGAGACGAGGTCCTGGCCGCGTTCGCGCCCGAGGAGACCATGCAGCTCTACGGCCGGGGGATCCGCCGCCGGCTCGCGCCCATGCTCGGCGGCGACCAGCGGCGCCTCGAGCTCGCCTACGCCCTGCAGTTCTCCCTGCCCGGGACGCCGTGCATCCGCTACGGCGAGGAGATCGGCATGGGCGACGACCTCGACCTGCACGGGCGCGACGCCTTCCGGACGCCGATGCAGTGGGACGGCAAGGCCGGCGCCGGCTTCTCCCGCGCGGACCCGAAGGACTTCGTGCGGCCGCTCGTCAGCGAGGGCCCGTTCGCCTACGAGAAGGTCAACGTGTCCGCGCAGCGCTCGGACCGCGGGTCGCTGCTGACGTGGGTGCAGCAGCTCATCAACGTGCGCCGGGAGTGCCCGGAGTGCGGCGACGGCGACCTGCGCCTCGTCGACGGCGCCGGCGTACCGCCGGAGGTGCTGGCGCACCGCATCGACGGCGCCGACGGGTCGGTGGTGTTCGTCCACAACCTGTGCGACGAGCCGCGCCGCGTCGACCCCGCGGCGGCGTCCGGGCTCGACGACGCGGGCGACGTCGAGGAGCTGTTCGCCGACGGCGAGGCGAAGCCGCTCGGCGACCGGCTCGAGGCCTTCGACCTCCCCGGCTACGGCTACCGCTGGATCAGACTGCTGCGGTGACCGACACCGGCGGGGTGCGCCGCTTCTACGACGACCTCGCCGAGGACTACGAGCGGATCTACGCCGACTGGGCCGCGAGCTCGCGCCGCCAGGCGGAGGCGCTGGACGCCCTCCTCCCGCCCGGCGGGTTCGTGCTCGACTGCGCCGCCGGCATCGGCACGCAGCTCCTCGGGCTGGCCGCGCTCGGGCATCGCGTCGTCGGGACCGACCTCTCGGGAGTCGCGCTCCGGAGAGTGGCCGAGCGCGACGCCGGGGTCGGCGTCGCCGCGGCGGACATGCGCCGGCTGCCGTTCCCCGACGCCACCTTCGACGCCGTCGTGTGCGCCGACAACGCCCTGCCGCACCTGCTGACGGCACCCGACGTCCGGCAGGCGCTCGCCGAGATGCGGCGGGTCGCCGTCCCGGGCGGCGTCGTGATCGTCACGACGCGCGACTACGACGAGCTGCGCCGGACGCGACCGGAGGTGACGCCCGTCGGCGTCCACCGCGACGCGGACGCCGTCACCGCGGGGTTCCAGCTCTGGACCTGGCACCCGGACGGCGAGCGCTACGACCTCGACCACCTGGTCGTGACGGGCGCTGCCGGCAGCTGGGACGTCCGCGCCCGGCACTCCACCTACTGGGCGATCATCCGCGCAGAGCTGGGCGACCTCGCGGCGGCCGCGGGCCTCGTCGACGTGCGCTGGCTGATGCCGGCCGAGAGCGGGTTCTTCCAGCCTCTCCTGCTGGCCAACCGCGCGGCGGCGGAACCCCGGTAGGGCGTCCGGCGCCCGCACACGGCACCCTGGTCGGGTGCGGGTGGACGTCGCGGTCGTGGGAGCGGGAGGAGCCGGGGCGACCGTCCTCGTCCAGCTGGCCCGGCGGCTCGCCCGCCAGGCCGGGCTCGGCGACCACCACCCCACCGTCGCCATCGTCGATCCCGTGCACCGGACCGGCCGCGACCGCACCTGGTGCTTCTGGGACGCCGGGGCCGGCGCCGTCGACGCCGCGATCCACCGGCAGTGGCGGACCGTGCTGCTCGTCGACGAGCACGGCACCTCGCACCGGCTCGACCTCGACCCGCTGCGATACGTCCTGATCCGCTCTCAGGACCTCTACGCGCTCGCCGACAAAGCCGCGGCCGACCTCGGCGCGGTCCGCGTCGAGGCGCCCGCGACCTCCGTCGTCGACGGCGAGGACCGGGCCGTCGTCCGGACCGACGAGGGGAGCATCGAGGCGCGCTGGGTGCTCGACTCGCGCCCCGCCCGGCCCCGGCTTCCCGCGACGACGGCCCTGCTGCAGCACTTCCGGGGGTGGATGCTGCGGTTCCCGTCCGACGTCCTCGACCCGACGGCACCGGTATTCATGGACTTCACCGTGCCGCGGCCCGCGTCCGGGGTGGCCTTCGGGTACGTCCTGCCGGACGACGCGCGGAGCGGGCTCGTCGAGTACACCGAGTTCTCGCGGCGGCGCCTGCCGGACGCCGCGTACGACGCGGCCCTGACCCGGTACCTCGCGGACCGCTGGGGCGACGCGTACGAGATCGAGGACGTCGAGGACGGCGCCGTCCCGATGACCGACGCGGTTCCCGCGCGCCGGGCCGGGCGGCGGGTCGTGCGTCTCGGTACGGCCGGCGGCGCCACCCGCCCCTCCACCGGGTACACGTTCGCGGCGATGCTGCGGCAGGCGGACGCCGTCGCCGCCGCCCTGCTCGCCGGCACCGACCCGCTCCCGCCAGCCGCCTACCCGGCGCGGCACCGCTGGATGGACTCGGTCCTGCTGCACGCCCTCGACCGGGGCCTCGTCGACGGGCCCTCGCTGTTCACCCGGCTGCTGCTCGGCAACCCGCCGGATCGGGTGCTGCGCTTCCTCGACGGCTCGACCTCTCCCCGGGAGGAGCTCGCCATCATGCGTGCCACTCCGACCCCCGCCATGACGCGCGCCACCGTGGCCAACGCCGCGGACCGGGTGCGCCGGAGAATGGCGGCATGAGCGTGCTCGAGCAGCTCCGCAAGGCCGTCGGCGAGCAGAACGTGCTCGTCGGCGACCTCGTCGCGGGCTACGACCGGGACTGGACCGGCGCCTGGCGCGGCGACCCGCTGGCGGTCGTCCGCCCGGCGACCACCGACGAGGTGTCCGCCGTCGTGACGGCGTGCGCGCAGGCCGGCGTCCCGCTCGTCCCGCAGGGCGGCAACACCGGGCTGGTCGGCGCCGCGTCGCCGTCCGACGGCGAGGTGGTCCTGAGCACGAGCCGGCTCCGCGCGGTCGGCGTCCCCGACCCGGCGACCGGCACAGTCGAGGCGGAGGCCGGCGCGACCCTGGAGGCCGTGCAGGTGGCGGCCCGGTCGGCCGGGCTCGAGCTCGGCGTCGACCTCGCGTCCCGCGGGACGGCGACCATCGGGGGCGTGCTGGCGACGAACGCCGGCGGCGCGCGGGTGCTCCGGCACGGCACCACGCGCGCGCAGGTGCTCGGTCTCGAGGCCGTGCTCGCCGACGGTTCCGTCGTCACGCGGATGAACGGCCTGCCCAAGGACAACACCGGCTACGACCTCGTCCAGCTGCTCGTCGGGAGCGAGGGGACGCTCGGCGTCCTCACCAGGGCGGTGCTGCGGTTGTCGCCGCGGCCCGCCGCCCGGGCCGCAGCCCTGCTGGCGCTCGAGGACGCCGCGTCGGCCGTCGCCGTGGCACGCGCGCTGCGCGCGGTCCCCGGCCTCGACGCGCTGGAGTTCTACACGGCGGCCGGTCTCGACCTCGTGCTGGCCGCCGGGCGGGCCCGGACGCCGTTCGCCGACGCCGCCCCCGTGCACGTGCTCGCCGAGGCGGTGGGGCCGGACGCCGAGGTGCTGGCGGAGGCACTCGCCGAGGCGCTGCAGGAGTTGCCCGGCCTGCAGGACGCCGCGCTCGCGACGAGCGAGACGGACCGGGCGCGGTTGTGGGCGCTCCGCGAGAGTCACACCGAGGTGCTGGCGCCGCTGGAGCCGGTCAAACTCGACGTCGCGGTGCCGATCGTGGCGCTGGCGCCGTTCCTCGAGGAGCTGGACGGCGTCGTCGCGGGCGTGGCCCCGGGCGTCGTGCCGGTGCCGTTCGGGCACCTCGCGGAGGGGAACGTGCACGTCAACCTGCCGGGTGCCCGGCCGTTCGACGCCGACGGAGCCGTGACCGACGCGGTCCTCGGCCTCGTCGCGTCCTACGGCGGGTCGATCAGCGCCGAGCACGGCATCGGGCGCGCCAAGCGGCGCTGGCTGCACCTGGGGCGCTCGGCCGCGGACGTCGCCGCCATGCGGGCGGTCAAGCAGGCGCTCGACCCGGCCGGCCTGCTCTCTCCGGGTCGCGTCCTTCCCGATTCCGCCTGATCACCCCCGCTGTTCGGGGGAGGATGGCGGCGTGAGCGTCTGCGTGATCGGTGCCGGCATCCTCGGGCTCGCGACGGCCCGCGAGCTGACCCGGCGTCACCCCGGGCTGGCGGTGACGGTCGTGGACAAGGAGCAGGTCGTCGGCGCCCACCAGTCCGGCCACAACAGCTGCGTCGTCCACGCCGGCCTCTACTACGAGCCCGGGTCCCTCAAGGCCACGCTCTGCCGGCGCGGCGGCGGCCTGCTGAAGGAGTACTGCGCCGAGCACGGCATCGCGTTCGACGAGATCGGCAAGGTGGTCGTCGCCGCCGAGGACGCCGAGCTGCCCGCGCTGAGCCGGATCGCCGATCGCGCCACCCGCAACGGCGTCCCCGACCTGCGGATGGTCGACGCCGCGGGGCTGAAGGAGATCGAGCCGTGGTCCGTGGGCGTCGCGGCCCTGCACTCGCCGCACACGGCGACGGTCGACTTCCCCGCCGTCTGCCGGCGGCTCGCGGACGACGTCGTCGAGGCCGGCGGCGACGTGCTGCTCGGGCAGGAGGTGACGGACGTCCGGGAGACGGCGTCCGGCGTCGAGGTGACCCTGCCGGGCGGACCGCGCAGGTTCGGCTCCGTGGTCGCGTGCGCCGGGCTCGGCAGCGACCGGGTCGCCCGCCGGGTCGGCTCGGAGCGCGACATCAGGATCGTGCCCTTCCGGGGGGAGTACTGGCGGCTTACGCCGCCGGCTCGGGATCGGGTC
>DASQJO010000361.1:0-4488 GCA_035630955.1 Kineosporiaceae bacterium | reverse complement strand
AGGTGCAGCAGGAACGCGAGCCAGGTCAGCGAGACGGCGATGCCGCCGGCGTTCGCCCACCGCCGGGCGGGCGGCGCGGCGTCGGCGTCCTCCCGCGGCTCGACCGGCGTCTCCTCGACGTCCGATGCCGGACCCCCCGCGGGCACGACGGCGGGACGGGCGGCCGCCACCCGGGCCCCCCGCGCCAGGCGGACGGCGGCGCCACGGCCGGCCAGGTCCAGGGCGAAGGCGCCGAGCGCCGCGGTGTAGACGGTCATCGCCGAGTACACGAGAAGGTTGCTCGTGCTCGCCAGCGTCTCCTCGACAGCCACGCTCACTCCTGCTCGACGTGCTGTGGTTCCTGCCGCCCGGCGGGCGGCTCGTCCATCGTCGTACCCTGCGGCTGCTGGGCGTCGGGGGCTGCGGCGAGAACCGCGCTGACCTCGTCCTTCAGCCCCGCGTCCTCACCGCGGGACAGGCCGGCTGCCTCGACCACGGTACGGCCCTCGCCGTCGGCGGACACCCTGACCCAGAGCCGGCGGCGCCGGACGAACAGCGAGGCGGTGACGCCGGCGAGCGCGGCGAGCGCGGCGGCGAGCACCCACACCTTCGAGGGGTCGTACCGGACGTCGAGGACCGCGTAGCGGCGCAGCCCGTCGAAGGTGACGGTGCCGGCGCCGTCCGGGAGCTGCACGGTCGCGCCCGGGTCGACGAGGAGGTTCAGCGGGTCGCCGTCGGGCTTCGTCAGCTGGGTGAGGCTGCTGGTGTCGAGCGCGTACACGGACGTCGCGTTCGCACCGGTGGCTAGCGCGTCCTGCCCGGGCTTGGACACGTAGACGGTGACAGCGAGCTTGGGGTCGACGCTGTCCGGGAACAGCGACGACGGCCCCTGCTGGGGGTCGAGGTAGTAGGTGGGCAGGAAGAAGCCGGTGACGGCGATCTGCCGGGGCTGTGCGTACGGGACCTTGACCACGCCGACCGACTTGTAGTTGCCGCCCGTGGCCAGGAACGGGACGGCGCCGCTGAAGGCGACCTTGCCGTCGCCGCCCTTCACGGTCAGGTGCGGGGCGTAGCCGTTCCCGACGAGGAAGGCGCGGACGCCGCCGACGTCGAGCGGGTTGTTCGGGCTGACGGTGATCTTCCGGGGCGCGTCGCCGGGTGCGTCGGTGACGGTCATGTCGGCGTCGAACTGCCGCGGTGCGCCGAACTGGCTGGTGCCGGCGTCCGCTCCCTGGTCGTCGAAGCGGACCCGCATGCGGTCCAGGGTCAGCGAGAACGGCGACAGCGACCCGGTGTCGACGCGGGATCCGGCGGTGAAGCTGTCGTAGTACGGGACGGCGTTGGAGAAGGACTGGCCCTCGACGACGAGCACCTGCCCGGAGTAGCCGTAGAGCGAGCCCGCGGCCACGCCGGCGAGCAGGCCGAGCAGGGCGAGGTGGAAGACCAGGTTCCCGCTCTCGGCCAGGTAGCCGCGCTCCGCCGAGACGCTGACGTCGTCGTGCCGGGCGATGCGGTAGCGGCGCCCGCGCAGCTCGCGGGCGAGAGCGTCCAGCACCTCCGGCGCGGGTGCGGCGACGGTGCGGCGCTCGTGCCCGGGCAGCCGCTCGAGCCGGCGAGGGGTGCGGGGCGGGGCCGCCCGCAGCGCCTTCAGGTGCGCCCGGCTGCGCGGGAGGACGCAGCCCACCAGCGAGACGAACAGCAGCAGGTAGATCGCCGAGAACCAGACCGAGGAGTAGACGTCGAAGAACCCGAGCCGGTCGAGCAGGCCCGCGTAGCCCGGGTGGTCGTCGACGTACTGCTGGACCTGGCCCGGGTTGATCCGCCGCTGCGGGAAGACCGAGCCCGGGACGGCCGCGACGGCCAGCAGCAGGAGCAGCAGCAGGGCCGTGCGCATGCTCGTCAGCTGGCGCCAGGCCCAGCGCAGCAGCCCGACGGTGCCGAGCGGCGGCAGCGTGACCTCGGGCGCCGGGCCGGGCCGCACCTCGTCGGCCTCGCTGGATTGTCCAGCAGGATCGGTTGTCGACATCAGGTCGGCCATCAGATCACCGGCTCGAATCCGGTGACCAGCCCCTGCAGGTGCGTCATCAGCGTGAACCACGCGCCCGTCGCGAGCAGGACGCCGACCGTGACGAGGAGCGCACCGCCGGTGCGCGTCACCAGCACGCGGTGCCGGCGGACGGCGTCGAACGCGCCGAGCGCCCGGCGGTAGGCGACGGCGGCGAGCAGGAAGGGGACGCCGAGGCCGAGGCAGTACGCGGTCGCGAGCAGCGCGCCGCGGCCGGGGTTGCCCCCGATGCCGGCGAGCGCCTCGACCGCGGCGAGCGTCGGGCCGGTGCAGGCTGTCCAGCCGAGCCCGAAGGCCGCGCCGAGCAGCGGGGCGCCGGCGAGGCCGGCGGCGGGGCGCACGTCGAGCCGCCGCTCCCCGGCCAGGCCGGGGAGGACGCCGAGGTAGACCAGGCCGAGCACGATCGTCACGAGGCCGAGCACGCGGGCGAGGCCGGAGCTGTGCTCCTGCAGCGCGAGGCCGAGGGCGCCGGCGGCGAAGCCGAGCGCGACGTACACGGCGGTGAAGCCGGCGACGAACAGGGCCGCCCCGGCGAGCAGCCGGCCGCGGCGCTGCTGCTCCAGGTCGACGCCCGAGAGCCCGGTGACGTACCCGAGGTAGCCGGGGACGAGCGGGAGCACGCACGGCGAGAGGAACGAGACGAGCCCCGCGGCCAGGGCGACGGGGACGGCGAGGAGCAGCGAACCGTCGAGCACCGTCTGGCCGACGGAGCTCACCGGAACCGTGAGGGACGCGCTCACGACGTCGAGGTCCGCCCGGCGAGCACGTCGTCGACGACGTCGACGAGGGTCGCGGTGGTCGTCGCGCCGCTGATCCGCGCGGCGATCCGGCCCTGGGGGTCGATGACGACCGTGGACGGGATGGCGTTCGCTGAGACGGCACCGCGCAGGGCGAGGAGCGCGTTGCTGTCGGCGTCGAAGAGACTGGGGTAGGTGATGCCGTAGGTCCGCTGGAAGGCGGCCGCCGCGTCCTTGTTCCCGTTCTCCCGGGTGTTGATCCCGATGAAGGCCACGCCCTTGGGCTTCAGCTCCCGCGACGCCTTCTCCAGGGCCGGCGCCTCCTTCTGGCAGGGCCCGCACCAGGAGCCCCAGACGTTGAGTACGACGGCGTGGCCCTTCTGGGACGCCAGGTCGATGGTCTGCCCGTCGATGGTCCGGCCGCGCAGCACCCCCGGCTCGGGGCGCTGGTCGGGCGCGAGAAGGGTGATCGTGTGGTCGCCGGCGACGAAGCTCTGACCACTGGTCTGCGCACCGTTGCTCGACGTGCAACCGGCCAGCGCCAGGCCGCCGGCGACCAGCACCGCTGCGGTGCGGCGGGCGCTCATGCGCCCGGCACCGGGTTGGCCTGCGGGAGCAGGTCCGCGGCCGGTTCGGTGTACTCGACGGACACCAGCCGGTCCCCTTCGTAGGTGAACGACGTGACCGAGGCCAGACTGCACTGCCGGCGCCGGGGATCGTGCCACAGGTGCCGGTGCTCGGCGGAGAGCCGGGCGACCCAGATGGGCAGCTGGTGGCTGACGAGCACGGCCTCGTGCCCCCGCGCGGCCTCGCGGGCGACCTCGGCCGCGGCGTGCATCCGCAGGGCGACTCGCGTGTACGGCTCCCCCCAGGACGGCCGGAAGGGGTTGGTGAGGTGGCGCCAGTTCCGCGGGTCCTTCAGGACGCCGTCCCCGACGCCGACCGCGGTGCCCTCGAAGACGTTCTCCGACTCGACGAGCCGCTCGTCCACAACCACATCGAGGCCGAGCTCCTCCGCGAGGGGAGCGGCCGTCTGCCGGGCGCGCTTCAGCGGGGAGGACACGACACGGACGACGTCGCGCGGCGCGAAGAACTCGGCGGCGCGTGCGGCCATCCGCTCGCCCAGGTCGGAGAGCGCGTAGCCGGGCAGCCGTCCGTAGAGGACCTTCGTCGGGTTGTGCACCTCCCCGTGCCGCAGGAGGTGGACGACGGTGAGCTCGGTCACGCCTCTCCTCCGGCCGCGGCGGCGGCGGAGGCCGCGGCGGGCAGCGCGTCGACGACGCGGGCGAGGGCCTCGTCGTCGTGCGCCGCGGAGAGGAACCACGCCTCGAAGGCGCTCGGCGGCAGGTACACGCCGCGGTCGAGCAGGGCGTGGAAGAAGGCGCGGAACGCGGCGAGGTCCTGCCGGCGCGCGTCGCCGTAGGTCAGGACGGGGGCGGGGTCGCCGGCACTGAAGAAGACGCTGAACATCGAGCCCGCGGACTGCACGACGTGCGGGACGCCGGCCGCGGTCAGCGCCGCGGTCGCGGCGCCTGCCAGCTGCTGCGAGGCGGCGTCGACGGCCTCGTACACCTCGGGACTGCAGGCCCTCAGCGTGGCCAGCCCCGCGGAGGTGGCGACGGGGTTCCCGGAGAGTGTGCCGGCCTGGTAGACGGGGCCCTCCGGCGCGAGCGCGGCCATCACGTCGGCCCGCCCGCCGAACGCCGC
>DASQJO010000360.1:0-3274 GCA_035630955.1 Kineosporiaceae bacterium | reverse complement strand
ATCCTCGCGCCCGCGACGGGCGACCACGGCGGCGGCTGGCGGGTGCCGGAGGGGGCGCGGACGGCGGTCGACGTCCGCTACGTCCTGTTCGCGGCGGGGCTGCTGGCGGGAGCGGGGGAGCGGGATGCGGCGCGGGCGCTCGTGCAGGTGACACGATGACGGCATGACCGCCGATCTCGGTTCACCCGGTCTCGGCACCGGCCCGCTGCCGGTGACGGTCGGCGACATCGAGGCCGCCCGGGAGCTGCTGCTGCCGGTCGTCCGGCGAACGCCGGTCGAACCGAACCGGGCGCTCGCGGAGCGCGTCGGCGGTCCGGTGTTCCTCAAGTGCGAGAACCTGCAGCGGGCCGGGTCCTTCAAGATCCGCGGGGCGTACACCAGGATCTCCCGGCTGTCCGACGAGGAGCGGGCCCGCGGGGTGGTGGCGGCCAGCGCCGGGAACCACGCGCAGGGGGTCGCGCTCGCCGGGCAGATGCTCGGCACGGCCGTGCGGGTCTACATGCCGTCGAACGCCCCGCTGCCCAAGGTGCAGGCCACCCGCGCCTACGGCGCCGACGTCGAGTTCGTGCACGGCGGCGTGGACGAGTGCCTCGTGCACGCCCGCGCGTGGGAGGACGAGACCGGGGCGGTCCTCATCCACCCGTTCGACCACCGCGACATCGTCGCCGGGCAGGGCACGGTCGGGCTGGAGATCCTCGAGCAGTGCCCGGACGTCGCGACCGTGCTCGTCTGCACCGGCGGCGGCGGGCTGCTCGCGGGGGTGGCGGCCGCCGTCCGCGCCCGCCGGCCGGAGGCCACGGTCATCGGGGTCCAGGCCGAGGGCGCCGCCGCCTACCCGCCGTCGCTCTCCGTCGGGCACCCGCTCGCGCTCGCCTCGATGACGACGATGGCCGACGGCATCGCCGTGGGCAGACCCGGCGACGTGCCGTTCGAGATGGTCCAGGCCCTGGTCGACGGCGTCGTGACGGTGAGCGAGGAGCTCATCTCGCGCGCCCTGCTCTTCCTGCTCGAGCGGGCCAAGCTCGTCGTCGAGCCGGCCGGCGCGGCCGGCGTCGCGGCCATGCTCGACCGCGAGATCGCCGAGCGGCTGCGGCCGCCGGTGGTCGCGGTGCTCTCCGGCGGCAACATCGACCCGCTGCTCATGATGCGCGTCATCCGGCACGGCATGGCCGCCGCCGGGCGCTACCTGCAGGTGCGGCTGCGGGCGCCGGACCGGCCGGGCAGCCTCGCGACGCTGCTCGGCGTGCTCGCCGACGCCGAGGCCAACGTGCTCGAGGTCGAGCACGTGCGCACGGGCGTCCGGCTGTCCGTCGACGAGGTCGAGATCGCGCTGCGGCTCGAGACCCGCGGCCCGGACCACTGCCGCGCGGTGCTGGCCGCGCTGCGCTCCGCCGGCTTCCCGCTGCAGGTCTGAGCCGGCGCTCCGTCGCGCGGCACCGGTCTGTCGGGGGTGGGGCCTAGCGTCACCGATGAGTTGCCCGCCGCGGCGGCGTCTGCCCCGGTGGGAAATCGATCGTCGATCGAGCAGTGATCTGGAAGGGTGAAGCGGTGACCGACGCAGTGATCGCCGAAGGTCTGGTGAAGACCTACGGCTCCATACGGGCCCTCGACGGGCTCGATCTCGCCGTTCCCGAGGGGAGCGTGCTCGCGCTCCTCGGGCCCAACGGCGCGGGCAAGACGACCGCCGTCCGGGTGCTGACCACCCTGCTGCAGCCGGACTCCGGCCGCGCCGAGGTCGCCGGCATCGACGTGCTCCGCCGCCCCCGTGACGTCCGCGCCGTGATCGGGCTGTCGGGCCAGTACGCCGCGGTCGACGAGTACCTGACCGGCTACGAGAACCTCGACATGATCGGGCGGCTCTACCACCTGGGGCGGGGCGCCGCGAAGGAGCGTGCACGCGAGCTGCTCGCGCAGTTCCGGCTCGACGACGCGGCCGACCGGCCGGTCAAGACCTACTCCGGCGGCATGCGGCGCCGGCTCGACCTCGCGGGAGCGCTGGTGGCCCGCCCCAAGGTGCTGTTCCTCGACGAGCCGACGACCGGCCTCGACCCGCGCAGCCGCAGCGAGATGTGGACGATGCTCGGCGAGCTCGTCGCCGCCGGCGCCACGGTGCTGCTCACGACGCAGTACCTCGAGGAGGCCGACCGGCTCGCCGACAGCATCGTCGTCATCGACCACGGCAAGGTCATCGCCCGCGGCACGGCCGACCAGCTCAAGGACCAGGTCGGCGGCGAGGTCGTCGAGGTCGTCGTGGCCGACGGCGCCCGCATCCCGGACGCCACACGCGTGCTCGTGGGCCTCGCCGGCGGGACGCCGACCGTCGACGACCACACCCGCAAGATCGCCGTCACGGTGCGGGACGGCCGTCCGGCGGCCGAGATCCTCGTCGCGTCGCTGCGCGAGCTGGACGCCGAGGGCGTCGTCGTCCGCGACGTCGCGGTGCGCCGGCCAACCTTGGACGACGTCTTCCTCACCCTCACCGGTCACGCCGCGGAGGAGTCCGCCGGTGAGCCCGACCTCGAGCCGGCAGGTGCCCGATGAGCGTGCTGACCCAGTCCCTCGGCGACGGCGCGGTCGTCGCCAAGCGCAACCTCATCAAGGTCAAGCGGGTCCCGGACCTGCTGGTCTTCTCGACCCTGTCGCCGATCATGTTCGTGCTGCTGTTCGCGTTCGTGTTCGGCAGCGCGATCCCGATCAATGGCGTGAACTACCGCGAGTTCCTCATGGCCGGGATCTTCGCGCAGACCGTCGTCTTCGGGTCCACCATCACCGGCTCGAGCCTCGCGGAGGACCTGCAGAAGGGCGTCATCGACAGGTTCCGGTCGCTGCCGATGTCCCGCAGTGCCGTCCTGGTCGGCCGGACGTCGGCGGACGTCGTGAACAACATCATCGTGCTCGTCGTGATGTCGATCACCGGGCTGATCGTCGGGTGGCGGATCCGCGGGTCGTTCCTCGAGGCCGTGGCGGCGTACCTGCTGCTGCTCCTGTTCGCCTACGCGATCTCGTGGGTGATGGCCGTCGTCGGGCTCGTGGTCCGGACGCCGGAGGTCGTCAACAACGCCAGCTTCATCGTGATCTTCCCGCTGACGTTCATCGCGAACACCTTCGTGCCGATCGACAACTTCCCGACGGTGCTCAAGTGGATCGCCGAGTGGAACCCGGTCTCGTCGGTCACCCTCGCCGCGCGCCAGCTCTTCGGGAACCTCGGCGCCAACCCGCCGGACCAGAGCACGTGGTCGCTGCAGCACCCGGCGCTGTACACCGTGCTGTGGTC
>DASQJO010000359.1:0-4771 GCA_035630955.1 Kineosporiaceae bacterium | reverse complement strand
CGTCAGCTCGCCCAGCGGCTGGGTGTCGTCGATCCAGCCGAGGAACTGCCAGATCGCCCGGAAGTCCTCGATGTCGTTGATCAGCGGGGTGCCGGTGAGCGCCATGAGCAGCGGCCGCGCGGTGCGGGACCGGATGGTCTCGGCCAGGCCGAGGACGTGCTGGGAGCGCTGCGACTTCTTGTTCTTGATGAAGTGCGCCTCGTCGACGACCATCCCGCGGAAGCCGAGCTGACCCAGCCAGCCCCGGTGCCGGTCGAGCACGTCGTAGTTGACGACGACGATGTCGGCGAACCCGTCGATGCTCTCGCCGTCGCCCTGGACCACGGTCGCCGGGCGCTGCGGCACCCAGCGGGCGGCCTCGCGCGCCCAGTTGGTCTTGACCACGTTGGGGACGACCACCAGCAGCGGGAAGGCGTCGGCCGCCTCGGCGGCGAGGAGGGCCTGGGCCGTCTTGCCCAGACCGGGCTCGTCGGCCAGCAGGAACGTCCGGTGACCGGCGGCGGCGGCCGCGACGAGCTGCCCCTGGTGCGGCATCAGCTCCTGACCGGCAGGGGTGAAGCGGTCGGTCGGGGCGGGCAGGCTCATGCACGCCGGGGCCGTTGCGCTCGCGCGCTCGAAGGAGCTCAGCAGCGGCTCGAGCAGCTCCCAGCCGGCGAGGCGGCGCGGACGGGCGCGGACGGGCCGGGGAGCCGAGAAGTCGGGCGCGAGGAAGGGGTTCGCCAGCTGGCGGGAGGTGACCGACAGGGGCACGACCTGGCGCTCGGCCGCGGCGTCGGCGACCGGCTCGGCGCGGGTCTCCTCCTCGGGCGCCGCCTCGACGCCGGCGGCACGGAACAGGTCACGCTTGAGCGAACGCGCCCCGTCGGAGACCGCGGCGTCCTCGGCGAGCAGCGCCAGCAGACCGGCGTCCCGGACGGCGATCCTGGCGAGGATCGCCGCGATACCGTCCAGACGCTTGAACTGTTCGGCGCGCTGCTTCTCGTTGCCGTCCGTCGCCGCGCGGGCCCGGGCGCGCTCCTCGCGCAGCATCAGGGCGACGGCCTGGAACTTCGTCCGCACGGCAGGCGTGACGCGGCCGCGCTGGACGGCGGCCTCGACCTCCCGGACGGTCCGGGCGAGCACCGAGGCGACGTCGCCGTCGTGGCGGACCGGTCTCGGCTTGCGCGAGGCGGGTCGACGAGCGCCTGTCCCGCGCTGGTCGGGTCGAGTCACGAACTCCTCCTCTGGTGCCGGGCATCGCGGCCGCGACTGTGCCGGCGCCGAACCGCGCACGCGCGGTGAATCCCCCGAGCGGAGGGCCGTGCTCCGGCGTCGGCCCGCCGCCTGTCCCGGTGGCTCGACGGCTCCAGCGTTGGCAGACAGCTGGTGAGCCCGGACGCCGCAGAGAGCGGGCCCGCTCGTGACCACTGGAAGCGAAGCTACCACCGCACCGCCGCCCGGTTCTCGCGGTCGGTGCGTACACACCTAAACGCCGGCGGCGTCCCCTCATTCCCGCGTCACGGAGGACACACGACAGCCGCCGGACCGAACCGGTCCGGCGGCTGTTCGTGGTGGTGAGGGTCAGACGCGGCCGAAGACGACGCTCGCGGAGTAGATCGTCTGCTTCTTGACGACGTCACCGGTGTGCGGGGCGGCGATCATCATGTTGCCGCCGATGTAGATGCCCACGTGGCTGACGCCGCCGCCGCTGAAGAAGAAGACGAGGTCGCCGGGGCGGGCGCTGCTGCGGCTGATGTGCGTGGTCGCGTTGTACTGCGCCTGCGCCGTGCGCGGGAGGCTGATGCCGAGCAGGCCGTAGACGTACTGCGTCAGGCCCGAGCAGTCGAAGCCGCGCGGGGAGGAGCCGCCGTAGACGTACGGGACGCCCAGGTAGCGGGACGCGAGCGCCACGACGGAGGACGTGCTCGTGCTCGTGGTCGTGTGGGCGGTGGTCGTCGCCTTCGGCGCCGTGCTCGTCCGGCTCGTCGTCGCCGTGTGCGCGCGACGCTGAGCGGCCGCGGCGGCTGCGGCGGCCTTCGCGGCCGCCGCCTTGACCTGGGCCTGGTAGGCGGCCCGGGCGAGCGAGCGCGAGATCTGCGTGACCTGCCGGCTCGCCCCGCCCGCGGACGTCGTCGCGGTGCCGTGCTTGACGACGGGACGGAAGGCGTCGTGCTCGAAGTCCACCGTCGCGGTGGGGGCGGCGGCGACCGCAGCGGTCGCGGAGGCTGCAGCCGCATCGGCCGCACCCAGCAACGGGATGGACGCGGTGGTCGTCGACGCCTCACGGGTCGTGTGGATGGCGGCGCTGCCGGGGATCGCCACGCCGGCCACGAGGCCGGACGAGACGGCGACCACGAGGCCGCCCTTGCCCGCGGCAGTCACCGGTGTCGCCAGCGCTGAGGTGACGGTGTCGGTGACGCCCGTGAGGGGGGTGGAGACGGGCAGGTCGGCACGGTGACGACCGGTGGTGCTCTTTGCCACGTAGGTACCTCTCCGGACGCCTGCGAGGTTAGCTGTCGGGTTCGGGTGGGAGAAGTCACCCGGCCTCGGGCCGTGTCCCGAGCGCCTCGCTCGGTACGACCCGCGGCTTCACCCCGAGGGGCCTGCGGACTCCGCGGCCCCGACGTGGGTCCCCCGCCCCTGCCATGCGGTCTCGACGTGACCCCCGCGGTGGCAGAGTTCGGCGTCCGCGGAGGCGCTCCCCGGCGCGGGAAGCGGGCTCAGGGTAGGCAGACCGTCCGTCTAGTTCGACATCAGAGAGTGTTAAGCCCGCGTCATATGCGTCGATTCGCGTTCACGGGGGTACGACGTGGGCAGGGCGACGGTGAGGAGGCCGTGATGACGACGTACCCGGGTGAGGACGACGCCGGTCTCGAGGCCACGGAGGTGCCGGCGACACCGACCTCGGCTTTCGACCCGGACCAGGGCCCAGGCGTCGAGGCCGAGGGCGCGGACGCCGGGGGCTTCGGGGCGGACGCCGGTCCGGGCAACGCCGACTCCGGCGACTGACGTCCGCGCAGGCGGACGGCGCGAGGGTTCAGTCGGCGACGTCGACGAGCACCTTGCCCACGGCGCCGTCCTGGACCGCACGGTGGGCGTCTCCGCTCGCCTCCAGCGGGTAGTGGTGCAACGGGACGCCGGCCTCCTCGCCCACCCTGACGGCGCCGACGTCGACCGCCCCCGAGACGTCCTCGACGGCGCGCTCCTTGGCGTCGCCGGGCAGGGTGTAGACGAGCACGAACTGGAACCGGGCGTTCGGTGCCATGAGCGGCCGGACGGGCAGCGTGAGCTCGTCGCCGCCGTCGTTCGCGTACATGGCGACCGAGCCCCAGCGCGCCACCACCTGCGCGTCGATCGAGGCGTTGGCGGCGGGGGCGACCTCGACGATCGTGTCGACGCCGTGCGGCGCGATCTTCCGGAGCTCGCGGACGACGTCCTGCTGTCGGTAGTCGATCACGTGGTCGGCCCCTGCGGCCGACGCGAGCAGTGCCTTGCGTGGGCTGCTCACGGTCGTGATCACGGTCGCGTCCGACCAGCGGGCGAGCTGGATCGCCGCGTTCCCCACCGCGCCGGCACCGCCGGCCACGAGCACCGTCCTGCCCTGCAGGGCGCCCGGGCCGAGCCGCTCGGGGCCCTCCTCGGTGACGGTCAGGCACCGGTGGGCCGTGAGGAAGGGGATGCCGAGCGAGGCGCCGAGGTCGAACGAGGCGGTGTCCGGCAGCAGGACGACCTGGCGTGCAGGAACGAGCGCGTAGTCGGCCGCCGTCCCGTGCGGCCGCCGGTACGCCGCCTCCCACACCCAGACGCGGACGCCGTGCCACGCGGCCTCCACGCCCTCGCCGACGGCGTCCACGATCCCCGCGCCGTCCTGGCCCGGGACCTGCGGCACGTCCAGGGCACGACCGCTGCCGCCGCCCTGCCGCGACTTCCAGTCCGTGGGGTTCACGCCGGACCGGTGGATCCGGACGCGGACCTCGCCGGGGCCGGGCTCCGGCACCTGCTGCTCGACGAGCTGCAGGACGTCCGGCCCTCCGGTCCGTGTGTAGACGACGGCCCGCGCGGACTGTGGCATCCCGATCTCCTCCCGTGATCTGCGAGCAGCCAACCACGCGCGGGTCCGCCGCGCAGGACGGCGTCCAAAGGTGGTCGTAGTGTCCTCGGACGTGGAGACGCGAACTCTGGGACGGACCGGTCGGCAGGTCGGCGTGGTCGGGCTCGGCTGCTGGCAGCTCGGCGGGGACTGGGGGACGGTGGGCGACGAGCAGGCCCTCGGCGTCCTGCACGCGGCGGTGGACGCCGGCGTCACGTTCCTCGACACGGCCGACGTCTACGGCGACGGCCGCAGCGAGGCCCTCATCGGCCGCTTCCTGCGGGAGCGCGGGCGCGACGGCCTCACGGTCGCGACGAAGGCCGGCAGACGGGCGGACCCGCACGTGCCCGAGGCGTTCACCGCGGCGAACCTGCGCGCCTGGACCGACCGGAGCCGCCGCAACCTGGGCGTCGACACCCTCGACCTCGTGCAACTGCACTGCCCGCTGACGCCGGTGTACTCCACGGACGCCGTGTTCGACGCCCTCGACGACCTCGTGAGCAGCGGCGCGATCGCCGCCTACGGCGTCAGCGTCGAGACCGTCGACGAGGCGCTGACGGCGATCGCCCGGCCGCATGTCGCGACGGTGCAGATCATCCTGAACGCGTTCCGGTTGAAACCGCTGGAGCGCGTCCTGCCCGCCGCCCGCGAGGCCGGCGTCGGGATCATCGCTCGCGTCCCGCTGGCGAGCGGCCTGCTCTC
>DASQJO010000358.1:0-4263 GCA_035630955.1 Kineosporiaceae bacterium | reverse complement strand
CGGCCTTCTCCAGGTCCTCGACGAGGGTGTCGAACGTGACCTCCTCGCCGGCAAGCCACCGGTCGAGCAGCCCGTCGTCCTCGGACTCCTGGATGATCCCCTCGATCAGCGCCGTTCGCGGGCCCTCGATGAGCTCGAGGTGCTGCGGGTCGGGATCCCGCTCGACCCTGGTGCCGGAGGAGAGGTCGAAGACCCTCTGGGAGAGCAGTCCGATGAGCCCGGCGGGGGCCTCGTCGTCCCCGAGCAGCGGCAGGTACAGCGGCTGCACGCCGTCGCCGAAGACGCGCTGGCAGACCGCGAGCGCCTCGTCGAAGTCAGCGCGCTGCTGGTCGAGGTGGGTGACGACGACCGCCCGCGGCATGCCGACGGCGGCGCACTCCTCCCACAACATCCGGGTCATGCCGTCGACGCCGTCCACCGCCGAGACGACGAAGAGGGCGGCATCCGCCGCCCTCAGACCTGCTCGCACCTCACCGACGAAGTCGGGGTGCCCGGGGGTGTCGACGAAGTTGACCTTCACCCCCTCGTGGAGCACCGACGCCACGGCGAGCGACACCGACCTCCCCATCCGGCGCTCGACGTCCTCGTGGTCGCAGACGGTCGTGCCGTCCTCGACGCGCCCGAGCCGGGTCAGCGTGCCGGTCCCGAGGAGGAGCGACTCGACCAGACAGGTCTTGCCGCTCGCGGCGTGCCCGACGAGGACGACGTTCCGGATCCGATCCGGTGGGACCTGTGCCAGGCGTCCCGCCTGGCCCGGTTCGACCCGTGACTTCGCGTTCCCCGCCATGAGACCTCCTCGTCCCCACCGGTTCGCCTGGCTACAACCTCCACCCTCGCGACGGCGCAAGGCAAGGGCCTCCCGGGGGCCGCGCATCGGTAGAGTGCGGATGCCTCCACGATCGTCCCGGCCGCGGAGGCCGTGCCCGCCGCGCCGCGCGGGGTCCCTGCCACCTGCGGACGTCATGCTCAACCGGTTCGCCCGAGCACTGGTCACGCGGCTGCTGACGCCCGCGGCCCGCGCCCTGCTGGCCCTCGGCATCAGCCCCGACGCCGTCACGCTCGTCGGCACGCTCGGGGTCGCCTTCGGGGCGCTCGCGTTCTACCCGCGCGGATCCTTCTTCTGGGGCACGGTCGTCATCACGCTGTTCGTCTTCTCGGACACCGTGGACGGGATCATGGCGCGGCTGCGGGGGCGGCCCTCGACGTGGGGCGCGTTCCTCGACTCGACGCTCGACCGGTTCGGGGACGCCGCGGTCTTCAGCGGGCTCGTCCTGTACTGGGCGATCCACCCCCGCGAGCGCTGGGCGACGGCGTTCGTGGCGCTCGCGCTCGCGTGCCTGGTGTTCGGGCAGATCGTCTCGTACGCGCGGGCGCGGGCGGAGGGGCTCGGCATGACGGCGGCCGTCGGCGTCGCCGAGCGCGCCGACCGGCTCGTCGCCGTCCTCCTGACCACCGGGCTGGTCGGCCTCGGCCTGCCGCCCGTCGTGCTGCTCGTCGTCCTCGCGCTCCTGGCGGTCGCGAGCCTGGTGACCGTCGTCCAGCGCGTCCTCGTCGTCCGCCGCCAGGCCTTCGCCGCCCTCGAGGAGCAGGAGAGCGCTCGTGCGTGACCGGTTCTCGCTCTGGTTGTTCGCCCTCGGGTGGCGGTTCGTCCGCGCCCTCCCGGAGCGACCGGCGTACCTGCTGTTCTCGCTGATCGCGCAGATCGCGTGGCTGCGCCAGGGCCGCGGCGTCCGGCAGCTGGAGGCGAACCTGGCGCGCGTGGTGCCGGACGCGACGCCGTTCAAGCTGAAGTCGCTGACGCGCAAGGGGATGCACTCCTATCTGCGGTACTGGTGCGACGCGTTCCGGCTGCCGGACTGGACGCCGGAACGGATCCTCACCACCTGCCGGCTGGAGAACGACGAGCCGGCACGGGCGGCGCTCGCGGAGGGCCGCGGCCTGGTCGTCGCGCTCGGGCACAGCGGCAACTGGGACCACGCCGGCGCCTGGTCCACGCTCGCGCTCGCCCCGGTGACCACCGTCGCGGAGCGGCTGCAGCCGGAGGAGCTCTTCCAGCGGTTCCTGCACTTCCGGCAGCGGCTCGGGATGGAGATCCTGCCGCTGACCGGCGCCGGCGACCTCTTCGGCGTCCTCGTCCGCCGGCTCCGCAAGGGCGGCTTCGTGCCGCTGCTCGCGGACCGCGACCTCACGGCCACCGGCGTCCCGGTGACCCTCTTCGGCGAGACCGCGCGGATGGCCGCGGGGCCGGCGTCCCTGGCCCTGGTGACCGGTGCCGCGCTGTACCCGGTCTCGATCTTCTACGAGCGGCTGCCGCCGGGCTCGCGTGCCCGCTGGGGGGTCGTCTGCCGGTTCCACCGGGAGGTGGTGCCACCGCCGGGCGAACGCTCGGAGCAGATCCAGGCCATGACGCAGGCCTGTGCGGACGCCCTCGCGGACGGCATCCGCGCGCACCCGCAGGACTGGCACATGCTGCAGCGGGTGTTCGTCGCCGACCTCGTCCCGGTCCCGTCGCCCGAGCTCGCGTGGTGAGAGCGCGGCATGCGGATCGGCATCGTCTGCCCCTACTCGTTCGACGTGCCGGGCGGGGTCCAGTTCCACGTCCGTGACCTCGCCGAGCACCTGATCGGCGCCGGGCACGACGTGAGCGTGCTCGCGCCGGCGGACGACGACACGCCCCTGCCCTGGTACGTCGAGGCTGCCGGGCGCGCGGTGCCGGTGAAGTACAACGGCTCCGTGGCGCGGGTGGCCTTCGGGCCGGTCAGCCGGGTGCGGGTGCGGCGTTGGCTCGCCGAGGGCGACTTCGACCTCCTGCACATCCACGAGCCGGTGGTGCCGTCGCTCTCGATGCTCGCGCTGTGGGCCGCGACCGGCCCGATCGTCGCGACGTTCCACACCTCGAACCTGCGGTCGCGGGTCATGCAGGCCGCCTACCCTGTGCTGCGACCGAGCCTGGAGAAGATCAGCGCCCGGATCGCCGTCTCGGAGGACGCGCGCCGCACGGTCGTGGAGCACATCGGCGGCGACGCCGTGGTCATCCCGAACGGCGTCTACGTCGACCGGTTCGCCACCGCCCCCCGGCGCCCGGAGTGGTCGGGGACGCCGGAGCGACCGACGGTGGCCTTCGTCGGGCGCATCGACGAGCCGCGCAAGGGGCTGCCGGTGCTCGCGGCCGCCGTCCCCGCCGTGCTGGCACGGCGGCCGGGCACGCGGTTCCTCGTGCTCGGGCGCGGGGACGGCGACGAGGCGCTGCCAGGGCTGGACGGCGCCGGCAGGGCGGCGGTCGAGCTCCTCGGGCCGCTCGGTGACCCGGACAAGGCCTCGCTGCTGCGGTCGGCCGACGTGTACGTCGCGCCGCACACCGGCGGCGAGAGCTTCGGGATCGTGCTCGTGGAGGCGATGAGCGCCGGGGCGCCGGTGCTCGCGAGCGACCTCGGCGCATTCCGGCGGGTGTTGGACGACGGTGCGCTCGGCGTGCTCTTCCCGGCGGGGGACGAGCGGGCGCTCGCGTCGTCGCTCGGCGCGCTGCTCGACGACCCCGGCGAGCGCGCCCGGCTGGTGGCCTCGGCGTCCGGCGCGGTGCGCCGCTACGACTGGAGCCGGGTCGCCGACGAGGTGCTCGCCGTGTACGAGACGGTGCGCCTCGGGGCCGACCGGGTCGGCGAGGACGTCGGCTCGCGGCGGCTGCTGACGCGTTGGCGCAGCTGATGCCGTACGTCCCCACCTGGGTCCTCGCCCTGGTCGCGGTGGTGCTCGTGCTCGGCTGGTACCTCTCCTACTCCGCGGGGCGGCTGGACCGGCTGCACCACCGGGTGGAGACGCTGCGGGCCGCCCTCGACGCGCAGCTGGCCCGGCGGGCGGCGGCCGCGGTCGAGGCGGCTCCGCTGCTGGACCCGGCCACCGGCCTGCTCGTCGCGGACGCCGCCGCCGAGGCGCTGGCGGCGGGGGAGACCCGGTCGGAGACGGAGTGGCTCGAGGCCGGCGGCCAGGCTCCCCAGCTGGAGGAGATCGAGAACGACCTCACGCGGGTGCTCCACGTGGCGTTCGGCGACCCCGTGGAGGTGGCAGTGCTGCGCGACTCGGCGCCGCTGGCCGCGCAGTCGCTGCTCCTGCTCACGCAGGCGTGCACCCGGGTGCAGCTCGCGCGGCGGTTCCACAACGACGCGGTGGCCGCCGCCGTGCGGGTGCGGCGCAAGCCGGTGGTCCGGTGGACCCGGCTCGCCGGCCACGCGGCGATGCCCGCCATGGTCGAGATCGACGACTCCG
>DASQJO010000357.1:0-7452 GCA_035630955.1 Kineosporiaceae bacterium | reverse complement strand
TGATCGTGTCCAGGTGGCGCAGGATCGCCCCGGTGTTCTGCCTGCAGGCGTCGGCGAAGGCGCGCTGTTCCCGGACGAGCGCCTGCACCTCGGGGGCGTCGTCCGGCGTCGCGTCCGTCTCGTAGTACTCGTCGAGCTGCCGGTCCGAGAGGCAGCGGACCGGGGAGGAGTTCCCGGTGCCGCGGGGGTCCCAGCCGACGAGGTCGTACGACGACCGCAGGGCGTCGGGGAAGGTGCCGGCGGCCTGCTTCACCCAGCCGGCCCCGCCGACGCCGGGTCCGCCCGGGTTGATGAGCAGCGACCCGAGTCGCTTCCCGGTCGCCTTCGTCCGCGCGACGGCGAGCTGGAACGTTCCGGTGGCGGGTCGCTTCCAGTCGATCGGCGCCGTCACCTTCGCGCACTCGAACCCCTGGCCGCAGGACGACCAGGAGACCGTCTGCCGGTAGAAGCGGGCGAGCGCCGGGGAGGTCGCGGGATCGGACCGCCCGGCCGGCGGGGTGCCGCTTACGGTGACCGGGGCGGGATCGCCGACGTCCTCGCCGCCGAACGCCGACGTGCACCCGGCCAACCCGAGGACGAGGGCGAGGAGCCCGCCGAGCGCGCGGGCGCGGCGGGAGCGCGGGACGGGGGACATCGCCAGCAGGCTATCCCCGGCCGCTGAGAGCGGATGCCGCGGCGGGTCGCAGCTCGACCATGAGCGCCTCGACCGCGAGCAACGGGGCGACGTTGGCGGAGATCCGCTCGCGGGCGACGCCGATCGCGTCCATCCGCCGCACGGTCACGTCAGGCGCGGAGGCGCGCGCCAGCCGCTGCACCTCGTCCGCGAGCTCGGCGTTGACGAGCTCGACGTCCGCGCCGAGCTGGACCATGAGCACGTCCCGGTAGAGCGACAGGAGGTCGACGAGCGAACGGTCCAGGACGTCGCGCTGCGCGCGGGTCGCCCGCCGCTTCTGGTTCTCCTCGAGCTGCTTCACCTGCGCCCGCACGGCCGGCGGCAGCGTCCCCGCACCCTCGGCCCCGAGCGAGTGCAGGAGGGCGGCACGCTCCCCGGCGTCCCGTTCGGCGGTCGCGTCCTTCGCCTCCTCGGCCGCCACGGACACGAGCTCGGCGGCCGCGAGCACCGCCGTCCCGACCGTGGAGAGCGCACCGGGCAGCTTGAGCACGTCGCGGCGCCGGATCCGCGCGCCCTCGTCGAGCGCGAGCCGGCGGGCGACGCCGACGTGGCTGCCCGCCGCTCGCGCCGCGAAGGCGGCGACGGCGGGGTCGACGCCGTGTCGGCGGACCAGCAGGTCCGCGACGTCCCGCACCGGCGGCACCCGCAGCCCGACGTGCCGGCAGCGCGAGCGGATGGTGACGAGGACGTCGTCCGGGCTCGGGGCGCAGAGCAGCCACACGGTGCGGGCCGGAGGCTCCTCGACGGCCTTGAGCAGCAGGTTCCCGGAGGTGTCGTTGAGCCGGTCGGCGTCCTCGACGACGATCACCCGCCAGCGCCCGAGGGAGGGCCGCTGCTGGGCGAGCGTGACCAGCGGACGGACGTCCTCGACCCGCAGGAACACGTGCTCGGTCGCGACGAGCGCGACGTCGGGATGGCTGCCGCCGAGCGCCGTGCGGCACTCGTGGCACTCGCCGCAGCCGGTGCCGCGCTCGCACTGCAGGGCGGCGGCGAAGGCGCGGGCGGCGGTCGACCGGCCGGAGCCCGGTGGCCCGGTGAGCAGCCAGGCGTGCGTCATCGGCCCCTGCTCGACGGCTCTGCGCAGGACGCCGACCGCGTCCTGCTGGCCGACGACGTCGTCCCACACGCTCACGGGCGCAGCGTCTCACCCGGGCCGGACACCCGGTCGTCGAGGTCGCCCTGCACCTGCGTGTCGTCGAGGGGAAGCTCCCGGGTGCGGCGGCGCTCCGCCTCGAGGTCGAGCTCGCGCTCGGCCTCCTCGCGCAGCCGGCGGCGGGTCTGCACGCGCGCCCACGACTCGTCGCGCTGCCGACCGCGCAGCTCGGCGTCCAGGCGCAACACGTCCGCCTCGGCCTCGGCGCGGCGGCGGCGCAGCTCCTCCTCCTGCGCGAGCTTCTCGGCGAGCCGGCTCCGCAGCTTGGACGACAGCGGGACGACGTCCCGCACGCGGGCGCGGATGCGCTCCTGGATCTCCTCGCGCGGCATCGTGCCGTCGAGCACGAGGTAGCGCTGCGGCTCGGCCCGGGCGAGCGCGAGGAAGCGGGCGCGCACCCGCTCGTGGAAGTCCTCGGGCAGCGCCTCGAGCCGGTCGTCCACCGCGCGCCGCGAGTCGTAGGCGCGGCGCACGCGGGAGAACTCGCTGGGGATGTCGAGCAGCACGGTGAGATCCGGCGTCAGGCCGTCGGTGGCGAACCGGGAGAGGGCCGCGATGTCGCCGTCGTCCAGCTCCCGCCCCGCGCCCTGGTAGGCGATGGAGGAGTCCACGTAGCGGTCGGTCACGACCACCGCGCCTCGCTCCATCGCCGGGCGGACCATGCTCGCCACGTGGTCCGCCCGGTCCGCCGCGAACAGCAGCGCCTCGGTGCGCGGGTCGAGCTTCTCGTCGCGGCCCAGCAGGAGCTCGCGGAGCCGGACGCCGAGGGGCGTCGCGCCCGGCTCGCGGGTGAGCACCACCTCGTGGCCCTGGTCCTCCTGCAGCCACTGCGCGAGCAGCGCGGCCTGCGTGGACTTGCCGGCGCCGTCGCCGCCCTCGAACGCCACGAGGTACCCGGTGAGCGTGCGCCTCGGCACCGTCGGCGCGGCGACGAACGCCCGGCCACGCCAGGCGGAGAGCAGGTCCGTGACGAGCGGCACGCCCTTGCGGTCGTCCATCTCGCGGTAGGCCGTGAGGCCGAGGCCGAGCGCCAGCACGCCGGCGAGCAGGAACACCCACGCCGCACCGTTGTAGGTCAGCTCGAAGCCGCCCGCGAGCTCGAAGGTGTGTGTGCCGATCGGCGCGGCGATCGCGGGGCCGGCGGCGAGCACCAGCACGAGCACGACCCGCGCGGCCGACTGGAGGAACGCGAAGGTGCGCCCGCGGACCTCGTCGTCCACCTCGAGCCCGAGCAACGTGTAGCCGGTCACCCAGGCGACGCCGCCGCAGGCGCCGATGACGACGGTGAAGAGCACGGCTGCGACCAGGCTCGGGACGAGGGCGAGCAGCACGAGGAACGCGCCCGCCCAGATGATCGACAGGCCGAACAGGCGGCGGCGCGAGAATCCCTCGAGCAGGCGCGGCCCGAGCCACATGCCGCCCGCGAGACCCACGAACACCGCACCGAAGAGGACGCCGAAGGCCGCCTGACCGGCGCCGAGGTCCTGGACGAACGTCTGCGAGAGCCCGACGACGAAGCCGGCGGCGCCGAAGGCCCCGAGCATGCCGACGACGAGGCCGCGGACGACGGGCGTGCTGCCCACGAACCGCCACCCGTCGAGGATGGTGCGCAGCACCCCGCTCTCGCGGGTGCGCTCGCGCCCCGCGGTCGGCGGGATGTCGAGCCGCAGGATGACGAGCCCGGAGACCAGGAAGGTGAGCGCGTTGACCCAGATCGCGGCGATGATCGGGTCGAGGTGCAGCCAGGGCGCGACGTCGTGGACCGCGCCCGTGAGCAGCGCGAGGCCCGCGTAGACCACGGCGGCCAGCGGTGCCGTGCCATAGGTGGCGACGAGGCTGATCTGGTTCGCGGTCTCGAGACGCCTGGGCGGTACGAGGTTGGGGATCGTCGCGTCCTTGGCGGGCATCCAGAACAGCGCCACGCACTCGATGAGGACGGTGGCGACGTACAGCCAGCCCAGGGTGCCGACCAGCGGGATGGTCGCGAACAGCGCGAAGCGCAGGACGTCGCCGAGCACCAGGGTCCAGCGCCGGTCGAGCCGGTCGGCGACGGCGCCCGCGAACGGACCGAGGAGGACCGCCGGTGCGAGCCGCAGGATGAAGACGCCGGCGATGGCGAAGTTCTCGGCGGTGTAGGAGCCGCCGGCCAGGTTCTTGGCGAGCGCGGCGGTGGCGAGCAGGCCGAGCCAGTCGCCGAAGCTCGAGCCGCCGAGCGCGAGCCAGAGCCTGCGGAACGGCGTGATCCTCAGGACCGCGGCGACGTCGTGCTCCGGCGCGGGATCGTCCGGCCAGTTGCGCGCCGCGTAGGCCGCCGCCGTGTCCTCCCGGCCGGGCGCGGTCCCCGACGGCGCGGGGACGTCGGCCGCCGCGGCCATTCCCGCCGCCACGCCGCCGTCCTGGCCGGGGGCGACCGCAGGAGGCGGCTGCTCGGCGCGCTCGTCCGAACCGCCACCGGTCCCGCCCGAGGACGGATCCGCCCCCCGAGTGAGGCGGGTCAGGTGCCTGGCCACGAGATCAGCCTAGCCCGCACGGAGGACACCTCCGCCGTGCTCGGCGGGTCTCACCCCCGCTCGGTCACCAGCTCCAGCCGCGGGCCCTGAGCTCGACCTCCGCCAGGAGCCGCCGCGCCTCGCCGGTCGCCTCCGGGACGGGCACACCGGCGAGCACGCAGGCCTCGTCGAGCAGCCGGTCGTACGCGGCGATCGCGGAGTAGAGGTGGTGGGCACGGGCGAAGCGGCGGTCGTCGCGCTGCAGGTCCGCGATGAGCCGCTCGACGCGCGCAAGGGCGAGCTGGACCTCGAGGGCCGAGAACGGGTCCACCGTCGAGCGCTGGGTCCGGGCGACCCAGCGGGTCAAGGTCTGCAGCGCGGTCATCGCGACTCCTGGCTGTGCGGAACAGGGCACGGCTCCGCGGACACCGTGCGCCTCACCAAAACGGTAACTCGCGCACCCGGGTGTCGGCAGTCGGGAACCTGCCGTATCAGGTCACAGCAGGGTCACGTCGGGCCCTCAGCCGCCCCTCAGCCGGTGGTCTTGCGGGTCGCGGTCTTCGTGGCCTTCGTCGCGGCGGTCTTCTTCGCCGGCGCCGCGGCCTTCTTCGCGGCGGTCTTGCGCGCGGTCCGCTTGGCCGGCGTCCGCGTCCGCTTCTCCGCGAGGAGCTCGGCGGCACGGTCGAGCGTGATCGCCTCGACGGCGTCGTCCTTGCGGAGCGTCGCGTTCGTCGTCCCGTCGGTGACGTAGGGCCCGAACCGGCCGTCCTTGACGAGGACCGGGGCGCCCGAGACGGGGTCGGCGCCGAGTTCGCGCAGCGGCGCGGTCGCCGCGGCCCGGCCGCGCTGCTTGGGCTGGGCGTAGACGGCCAGCGCCTCGTCGAGGGTGATGTCGAAGATCTGGTCCTCGCTGGTCAGCGACCGCGAGTCCGTGCCCTTCTTGAGGTAGGGCCCGTACCGGCCGTTCTGCGCGGTGATCTCCTCGCCCGACGCAGGGTCCACACCGACGAGCCGCGGCAGGGAGAGCAGCCGGAGCGCGTCGTCGAGGGTGACCGTCTGCAGCTGCATGCTCTTGAACAGGCTGCCGGTGCGGGGCTTGGGCGCGCCCTTGCCGGTCTCCTCGATCACCTCGGTCACGTAGGGGCCGAAGCGGCCGTTGCGCGCCACGACCGTGCGGCCGGTGTCGGGGTCGGTGCCGAGCTCGCGGTCGCCGTCGGCGTTCGTCTCCAGCAGCTCGCGCGCCCGGTCGACGGTGAGCTCGTCGGGCGCCACGTCGTCGGGAACGGAGGCTCGGCGCGGCTCGCCGCCGTCCTCGCCGGGCGCCTCGAGGTACGGGCCGTACCGGCCGACTCGCAGCACGATGCCGTCCCCGATGTCGATCGTGTTGATGTCGCGCGCGTCGATGTCGCCGAGGTCGTCGACGAGCGGCTTGAGGCCACCGTCGCCGTCGAAGTAGAAGCGGGAGAGCCAGTGCACCCGGTCCTCCTGGCCGGCGGCGATCTTGTCGAGGTCCTCCTCCATCTCCGCCGTGAAGTCGTAGTCGACGAGCTTGCCGAAGTGCTCCTCCAGCAGACGGGTCACCGCGAACGCGAGCCAGGTCGGCACGAAGGCCGAGCCCTTCGTCGTCACGTAGCCGCGGTCCTGGATGACCCGGATCGTCGGCTCGTACGTCGACGGCCGGCCGATGCCGCGCTCCTCGAGCGCCTTGATCAGGCTCGCCTCGGTGTACCGCGGCGGCGGGGTCGTCTCGTGGCCGTCGGCGCGTAGCTCGCGGGCGTCCAGCGGGTCGCCGGCGGCCATCACGGGGAGCCGACGCTGCTCGTCCGCGGGGTCGCCGCGGTCCGAGCCGTCGTCCCGGCCCTCCTCGTACGCGGCGAGGAAGCCGCGGAAGGTGATCACGGTGCCGGACGCCGAGAACTCGCAGGCCCGGCCGTCCGCCGAGGTGGCCCCGAGCCGGACGGTGGCCGTCGAGCCGCGGGCGTCGGCCATCTGCGAGGCGACGGTCCGCTTCCAGATCAGCTCGTAGAGCCGGAACTCGTCGCCCCGGAGCTGCCCCGAGACCTGCGCCGGTGTGCGGAAGGCGTCGCCGGAGGGGCGGACGGCCTCGTGCGCCTCCTGCGCGTTCTTCGCCTTGCTCGCGTAGACCCGTGGCCGGTCGGGGACGTACTCCGCGCCGTAGAGCTCGGCGGCCTGCCGGCGGGCGGCGGTGACCGCCTGGTCCGACAGGTTCGTCGAGTCCGTTCGCATGTAGGTGATGTAGCCGTTCTCGTACAGCGTCTGCGCCACGCGCATCGTCTGCCGCGAGGAGAACCGAAGCTTGCGGCTCGCCTCCTGCTGCAGCGTGGACGTCGTGAACGGCGCGGCCGGGCGCCGCGTGTACGGCTTCTCCTCGACGCCCCGGACCGCGAAGTCGGCCCCGGTCAGGCCCTCGGCCAGCGCGGTGGCTCCGGTCCCGTCGAGGTGCAGGACGGCGGCGCTCCGGGCGGACGCCGTGAGCGCGCCGCGGTCGTCGAAGTCGCGGCCGGTGGCGACGCGGGCGCCGTCCACGGTCACGAGCCGCGCCGGGAACGCGTTCGCGTCGTCCTCCTTGGCGAACGTGCCGAGGACGTCCCAGTAGGAGGCGGAGCGGAACGCCATGCGCTCGCGCTCGCGCTCGACGACGAGGCGCGTCGCGACGGACTGCACGCGGCCCGCGGAGAGGCCGGCGCGGACCTTGCGCCACAGCACCGGCGAGACCTCGTAGCCGTACAGCCGGTCGAGGATGCGCCGCGTCTCCTGGGCGTCGACGAGCCGCTCGTCGAGGTCGCGGGTGTCCTGCAGGGCGCGCTGGATGGCCTCGCGGGTGATCTCGTGGAAGACCATGCGGCGGACCGGGACCTTCGGCTGCAGCACCTCGAGCAGGTGCCAGGCGATGGCCTCGCCCTCGCGGTCCTCGTCCGTCGCGAGGTAGAGCTCGTCGGCGTCCTTGAGGGCCCGCTTCAGCTCGCCGACCATCTTCTTCTTGTCGGCGTCGACGACGTAGTAGGCCTCGAAGCCGTTGTCGACGTCGACGGCGAACTTGCCGAAGGGCCCCTTCTTCATGTCGGCGGGCAGCTCGCTGGGCTGCGGCAGGTCACGAATGTGCCCGACGCTCGCCT
>DASQJO010000356.1:0-6441 GCA_035630955.1 Kineosporiaceae bacterium | reverse complement strand
ATCACCGGCCTGCAGCAGCTCGGCGCGGTGGTCCACGTCGATCACGGCTTCCTCGTCGCCGAGGCGCCCGGCGGGCTCGTCGGCGCGCACGTGCGCCTGGACTTCCCGAGTGTCGGCGCGACGGAGAACCTGCTCACCGCCGCCGTCCTGGCCCGCGGGACGACGCTCATCGAGAACGCCGCCCGCGAGCCCGAGGTCGTCGACCTCTGCCGGATGCTGAAGCGGATGGGCGCGCGCATCGACGGCACTGCCACCTCCACGCTGACCGTCGAGGGCGTGCCGCGGCTGCACCCCGTGGAGCACCGCGTCGTCCCGGACCGGATCGTCGCAGCCACCTGGGCCTTCGCCGCCGCCCTCACGGGCGGGGACGTCGTCGTCCGCAACGGCGAGCCCGGCCACCTCGGCATGCCGCTGGACAAGATCGCGGCAACGGGCGCCATAGTGAGCCACCTCCCCGACGGGTTCCGTGTGCAGGGACCGCGCCGGGCCCGGGCCGTGGACGCCGCCACCCTGCCGTACCCGGGGTTCCCGACGGACCTGCAGCCGTTCATGATCACGTTGGACGCGATCGCGGAGGGCGCCGCGCTGGTCACCGAGAACCTCTTCGAGGCCCGGTTCCGCTTCGTGCAGGAGATCGCGCGGCTCGGGGCCGACGTCCGGGTGGACGGGCACCACGCGCTGGTGCGCGGCGTGCCCCGGCTCTCCGGCGCACCGGTGGAGGCCAGCGACATCCGTGCGGGCGCGGCGCTCGTGCTCGCCGGGCTGGTCGCGGACGGCGAGACCTTCGTCGCCGGCGCCAGCCACGTCGACCGCGGCTACGCCGGGTTCGACACCGCGCTGCGCGCGCTCGGCGCCGACGTCACGCGCACCCGCGTGGCCGATCCCGCGTATGCGTAGATGATCTAGCTGCCCAGCGGGGTGTGGCCGCCCGCCCGGAGCACGACCCGGGCGTTCTTGACGTCCTCGGGGAAGACGAGGACGCGCGGGCCGTCGGTCGTCGGCGCGAGCGTGGCCCGCAGCCCGGCGTCCACCAGGCGGCGGCGCATCACCTCCGCCTCCACGAAGGTCGCCGGCTCGGCCACCGGGACGAGCAGCCCGTACTCGCCCTCGCCGCCGACCTGCGGCCGGCGCTCCACCACGGACTTGCCCGAACTGAACGCCCAGCGGAGCAACAGGGCCAGGACGCCGACCACGCCGAGCGCGAGCACCGGCCCGAACGCGAACGAGTAGCTGCCCCAGTACACCCCAGCAGTCTCCCTCCGCGGCGTTCCCCGCGCGAGGGCGGCGCAGACCCGCCTCCACGGCTGCATTCGGTCACTGCGGGCAACCGGCACGACACGCCACGAGACCGGCGGCTCGCCCGAAGGCTGTCAAGTCCGTCTCTGGTCACAGTGTCATCACGAGTCACCGTGGCGCCCTGGTTTCCGGGCCCGGACCCGACTAACCTCCTGCTGTCGAACGGTGACGGCAGGTAGCGTCAGGGGATCGGATCGGCGGCAGGCGCAACGGAAACACCTCTCGCGGCGTCGGAGAACTGAGCAGGTGGTCACGCAGCGAGAACAAGGGGGCGGACATGGGGCAGGAGACGGGACTCGACGTCCGGGTGGTCCGACCCGGTGCGGAGGTCGATCTGGTGGGGCGCCTGGACAGCCGGACGGCCTCGTCGCTACGGGAGATCCTGCAGCAGTACGTCGACGAGGGGGAGGGCGACCTCCTGCTTCACATCGGCTCGCTGGAGATCTGGGACTCGGCCGGCCTCGGCGTCCTCGTCGGCGCGCACCGCCGAGCGCGGCGCGCCGGGCGGCGGATCGTGCTCACCGAGGTGCCGCCCCGGCACCTGCGCCTGCTGAAGGCGACCAAGCTGCACCGGCTGTTCGTGGTCGAGCCGCTCGTCGCGTGAGTGCGTCCTCCTGACCGAGCGCTCGCCGAGAGATCGGCCACGGGCCGTGCGATAGTGCGGGCGTGACGGCCGAGGTCCTGCTCGTCGCGCTGGTCCTCGTCGCCGCGACCGTCGCCGGGATCAGCGCTCGCTTCGGCTTCTCCTCCCCGCTCGTCCTCACCGCGGTCGGCATCGTCCTGTCGTTCGTGCCCGGGATCCCCGAGTACCCGCTCTCGCCCGAGATCGTGCTGGCCGGCATCCTGCCGCCGCTGCTCTACTCCGCCGCGATCCGGACGCCGTTCGTCGACATCCGCCGCAACCGCCGGCAGATCGCGCTGCTCTCCGTCGGGCTCGTCCTCGTCACCGCGTTCGCGGTCGCGGGCGTGGCCGTCGCCCTGCTGCCGGGGCTCTCCTTCGCCGCCGCTCTCGCGCTCGGCGCGGTGGTCGCGCCGCCCGACGCCGTCGCCGCCACCGCCGTCGCCCGTCGCGTGGGCATGCCGCGGCGGATCGTCACCATCCTCGAGGGCGAGAGCCTGCTCAACGACGCCACCGCGCTCGTCACCTTCCGCACCGCGCTGGGCGCGGTCGCGGGCACCGCGACGCTTCTCGGTGCGGGGCTCGACTTCGGGCGCGCGATCGTCCTCGGCGTCGGGACGGGGTTCGTCGTCGCGGCGATCGTCGTCCCGGTCCGCAAGCGCGTCGAGGACGCCGTCCTCGACACCACGCTCTCGCTCCTCGTCCCGTACGTCGCCTACCTGGCCGCCGAGCAGCTGCACGGCTCCGGCGTGCTCGCCGTCGTCGTCGCGGGCCTCGTGCTCGGGCACAAGTCGCCGGAGATCCAGTCCGCGGGGTCGCGGGTGACCGAGAAGACCATCTGGCGCACCGTGCAGTTCGTCCTCGAGAACGTCGTCTTCCTGCTCATCGGCCTGCAGCTGCGCGGGCTGCTCCAGGACGCGCGGGACAGCGCCGTCGACAACTCCACCATCGCGTGGCTCTGCCTCGGGGTGACGGCGACGGTGATCGCCGTCCGGTTCGTGTGGATGTTCCCGGCCGTGTACCTGGTCCGGCTGATCCCGCGGATCCGGCGCAACGAGCCCCGGCCGCCGTGGCAGAACGTCGTCGTCCTCTCGTGGGCGGGCATGCGCGGCGTCGTCACCCTCGCCGCCGGGTTCGCGCTCCTCGGGCAGGTGCGGGACGCCGAGGTGCTCGTCGTGGCCTCCTTCAGCGTGGTCGCTGCCACACTGCTGCTGCAGGGGTCCACCCTGCCGGCGCTCGTGCGGCGGCTGCGGGTGGCGGGTCCGGACCCCGCGCAGGACGCCCTGCAGCAGGCGCTGGTCCTACAGAAGGCGGTGGACGCCGGACGCCGGCGGCTCGACGAGGAGGCCGACGGGGACACCCCGAAGGACGTCGTCGAGGACCTGCGGTCGTGGGGCGAGCGCGTCGCCCACTCGGTGTGGGAGCGGCTCGGCACGAGCGACGGCCGGCACGAGACGCCGTCGAGCTCCTTCCGGCGGCTGCGGGTGGCCATGCTCCGGGCCGAGCGGGACAAGGTCGTCGACGTCTACCGGTCCGGCAAGGTGCCGGCCGAGGTCCTCGAGGGCGTCATGGAGCGGCTGGACCAGGAGGAGGCCATGCTCATGGCCTTCGGCGAGGGCGCGGCCACCGGGCAGACCGACCTGCTCACCCCGCAGGGGCTCGAGGAGTGCGAGCACCTGCGGACGGAGCCGCTCGTCGCCGTCCCCGGCAACCCCGACGGCTGCGAGGACTGCCTCGCGATCGGGGCGCACGACTGGGTGGCGCTGCGGATGTGCCTGCACTGCGGGCACGTCGGCTGCTGCGACTCCTCGCCACGCCGGCACGCCACCACGCACTACGAGGAGACCGGTCACCCGGTGATGCGCAGCATCGAGCTCGGCGAGGGCTGGCGCTGGTGCTTCGTGGACAAACTGGCCGGTTGAGCTCAGCTCACGCCAGCAGGGCGTCCGCCAGTTCGAGGGTGAGGGCCTGCGCGGCCAGCACCGCCCGCTCGGCGGTGTCGGGGTCGCGGTCCGCGGCCCACGCGGCCAGCTCCCGGCGCAGCGCCGTGCGCGAGCGTGCGAGCTCGCGGCAGCGGACGACGAAGCGGGTGCCGACCGGACCGTCGGGGCCCGCGCCGAGCGCCGAAGCGGCGTCGGCGAGGACGGCGGCGTCCCCGGCGGCGACGACGGCGACGTGCGCCGCCCCGACGAGGAAGGCGTCGTCCACGGCCGCCTGCCGCCGCACGGGAAGCGGGTGGCCGCCGAGGTCGGCGAGGTCGGCGGCGAGCTCCTCGTGCCCGCCGAGGCACTCCGGCCCGACGCTCAGCAGGGGCCAGGGCTGGTCGCCGGTCCCCACGGCGAGCGGGAGGCGGGCCCAGGCGGCCGCGGTGCGGTGCAGCCACGCCGCGTACGCCGCCCGCCCGGACACGGCCTGCGGATCCGCGAGGACCGAGGCGGCGTGCGCGCGGGCGCGCCACGTCCGCGACCCGAGGGTGGCGAGGAACCCGTCGCGGCGGACGCCCTCACGGACCAGGAGAGGAGCCATGCCTCTCATTCGGCCACGTGCGGGCCGCGATCAACGGCGCAGCGGCCAGGTTCGGCCGATCGGTCGAGGTTCGGCCGTCACGCGGCCCAGGAGTCCGCCAGGCGGTCGACGATGCGGTGCAGCCGCTCGGAGGACGTCGCGAACACCAGCCGGGTGAACCCCTCGAATCCCGGGCCGAACTCGGGGCCCCGGCTCACGAGCACGCCCCCGGCCCGGGCCCGCGGCGCGGGGTCGCCGCCCGGCACCTCGAGCCAGGCGAGGTAGGTCCCCTCCGGCGGTGTCCAGCGCACACCCGGCAGCCGCGCGGCGATCAGCGTGGCGAGCTCGTCGCGGCGGCGGGCCAGCTCCGCGACGACGGCGTCGAGCCAGGGCGTACCCGCCGTGTAGGCGGCGACGGTGGCGGCGATGCCGAGCGAGCCGAGCCCGTGGTTCGCCACGAGCGGCGCGGCGGCCAGTGCGGCGCCGTCCGCCGCCGTCCCGGTGATGATCTGGGCGCACTTGAGCCCCGGGACGTTCCAGGCCTTGGACGCCGACGTCACGGTCGTCACGTGCTCCGCCGTGCCGTCGAGGAGCGCGTAGGGGACGTGCCGGGCGCCGGGCAGCACGAGCGGGGCGTGGATCTCATCGCTGATCACGCGGGCGCCGTGGCGCAGGACGACGTCCCGCAGCGCCTCGAGCTCCGCGCGGGTCCACACCCGGCCGAGTGGGTTGTGCGGGGAGCAGAGCAGCAGCGTCCGCGCGCCGGCCGCGAAGGCGGCCTCGATCGCGCCGACGTCGAGCCGGCGGTCGGCGTCCAGCGCAGGCACGGGGACCAGGACGCGGCCGGTGAGCGGCACGACGTCGAGCAGCGGCCGGTACGACGGGACGGGGACGACGACGGGCGCGGGCTCGCACAGCGTCTCCACCGCGAACCGGACGCCGGACATGACGTCGCCGCACGGCACGATCAGGCTCTCGTCGACATCCCAGCCGTACCGGTCGCGCGCGAAGGCCGCGAGGGCCTGCGGGAGGCCGGCGGGGCGGGTGTCCAGCGGCGGGTAGCCGAAGGTCCCGCGCTCGACGGCCTCGCGGACGGCGTCCTGGATCGCTCTCGACGGGCGGACGTCCATCTCCGCGACCCAGGCGGGGAGCTCGCCCTGGGCGCCGTGGGTCCACTTGACCGACCCCGAGCGGCGCAGTTCCGCATCGCCGACGTCGAAGGGGTTCGAGTCGGGCGGCGCACCACCGGGCCGGGTCGTCTCCGTGAGGGTCACGCGGGCACCTTAACCGCGGTCGGAGCGGAGCGCGACGAGCCAGGCGGCCGCGGCGAACAGGACGGAGACGACGAGGGCGAGCGCGTACGCCCGTCCGTACTGCGTCTCCCGGGCGGCACCGGCCACCGGTGCCTCCCGGACCGCCGCGTAGAAGACCGCGCTGATGACGGCCGCGCCGACGGCGTTGCCGATCCGCTGCGCCGTCTGCAGCGTGCCGCCCGCGGTCGACCCGCCGCGGACGTCGACCTCGGCCAGCGAGAGCGCCTGGTTCGGAGTGATCACGCTGCCACCGCCGACCCCGGCGACGAGCAGCGGGCCGGCGAGCAGCAGCCCGACGACGGCCGGGGCGACGCGGCCCGAGGTCCCGTACACCACGAGACCGGCGGCCGCGACGCCGACGCCGAAGAACGCCAGGCCGCCGACCAGGACGCGGCGGCCCAGCCGGGGGAGCAGCCGGCCGGCGAGCGGCGCGGCCACCGTCGCGCCGACCGCGTACGCCGATGCCGTGAGCCCCGAGTGCAGCGCCGAGTAGCCCAGGCCGTCCTGCAGGAACAGCGCGAGCACCAGCGGCGTCCCCGTGTAGGCGCAGAAGAAGAGCAGCGCCGGGGGTCGAGCGCGATCTGCTCGGAGGCAGCCGCCGTCACCGCCGCGACCTGGCCATGTCGGCCAGGCTAGGCGCCGCTCAGCCGGCGGGCGACGCCGCCCTGCCCTCCAGCGCTCCCGCGACGAGGCGGGCGACCTCGTCGG
>DASQJO010000355.1:0-5865 GCA_035630955.1 Kineosporiaceae bacterium | reverse complement strand
GGCGGTTCGGGCAGGACGGTGGCGCTGGTCGCGGGCACGCTGGCGGCGTTGGCCGTGGCCGGCTGCTCCGGCGGCTCCGGACAGGCAGCGACCTCGTCTCCGGCACCCCCGCCCTCGGCGTCCGCGTCCGGGCCGTCTGCGTCCGGGCCGTCCGTGTCCGGGACGGCGTCACCCTCGTCGCCGGCACCGACGTCCGAGCCCGGGCCGCTCACGCCGGTCCCGTCGAAGTCACGCGCGACCCTGGCTCCGGCGGCGCCGTCCCGCACGGTCACGGTGGGGGGCGGCGCGCGTGCGGTGCTGATCGCGTCACGCAACGTGACGGTCAAGGGTCAGGGGCCCGGCGAGCTCAGCGGACCCGCCGTGGCCCTCACCCTGCAGGTCACCAACGGGGCGTCCAGACCGCTCGACCTCGACGCGGTGACCGTCACCGCCAGCATCCGCGGCCAGGAGGCGAGCTCCTCGGACGCCGCGCCCGCCAAGCCGTTCGCCGGCCGGCTGGCGCCCGGGGCCAGGACCCAGGCGGTCTACGTCTTCGTGCTCCCCGCCGGCGCCCGGCGTCCGGTCGGCGTCGTGGTCAGCCTCGCCCCCGACCTGCCCGTGGCCCGGTTCACCGTTCCTTGACCTTCCCTCTCGCGCGTCGCACGGCGTGTCGTCGTCACGCTGGGTGTCTTTCCCGCAAGCCAGCCTTCGCTCCGGTCACGATCCGTTAGCGTGAGCGCTGCATGTCGGATGACGTGCTCATGACGTGGGAGTGTGCATGTTCAGTCGTCCCAGGGGACGTCGGGCCCTGATCGCAGCGGTGACCGCGGGCCTGGTCGCGCTCTCCGGCGGCGCCGTGACGGCGCTGTCGCCGACGGCGTCCGCGGACACCGCGCCGCCGGACGCCGCGACGCCGCCCACCGTGGCGGCCGACGCGCTCCCGACCGTCCAGGTCGACGGCGTGGTGTGGACGCAGGCGGTGGTCGGGAACACCGTGTACGCGGGCGGCAAGTTCACGACGGCCCGTCCCGCCGGCTCGGCCGCGGGCACGAACACCGTGACGCGGAACAACCTCCTCGCGTACGACATCCGGACGGGTGACCTGATCACCTCGTTCGCTCCGAACCTCAACGGGCAGGTGCTGGCGATCGCGCCCTCGCCCGACGGCTCCCGGATCTACGTCGCCGGCGAGTTCACCCTGGCCAACGGCGTCAACCGGTACCGGATCGCCGCCTACAGCACGAGCACGGGCGCCCTCGTCACCACCTGGGCCCCCGCGCTGGACTTCCGCGCCCGGGCGCTCGTCGTCACCAGCTCGGCGGTGTACGTCGGCGGTGCCTTCAGCACCGCGAACAACGTGGCGCGGACCCGGCTCGCGGCCTTCAACCCCACCAACGGCGCCCTGCTCAGTTGGGCGCCGACCGCCGACGCCCAGGTCATGGCCATGACGCTGACGCCGGACGGCTCGCGGATCGTCGTCGGCGGCCAGTTCGCCAAGCTCAATGGGACCGACGCCTACGGCATGGGCGCCCTCGACGTCACGACCGGGGCGCTCAAGCCGTGGGCGGCCAACGCCGTCCTGCGCAACGGCGGCGCCAACGCGGCGATCAACAGCCTCGAGACCGACGGCACCGCCGTCTACGGCAGCGGCTACGTCTTCGGCCCCGGCGGCAACATCGAAGGCGGCTTCTCGCTCGACCCCGCGGACGGCAGCGTCAACTGGATCGCCGACTGCCACGGCGACCACTACTCGGGCGCGCCCATCGGCGGTGTCTACTACACCGTCGGGCACGCCCACTACTGCGGCAACGTCCCGAACGGCTTCCCGCAGACCGACCCCTGGACCTTCCACCGGGCGCTGGCCTTCACCACCCAGGCGACCGGGACCCTCGCGCACAACTCCGTCGGGTCGTACGCCGACTTCGGCGGCCGCCCGTCGCCCACGCTGCTCGACTGGTACCCGGACTTCACCCCGGGCACCGCCACCGGCCAGGACCAGGCGGCGTGGAGCATCGCGGGGACGAAGGACTACGTCATCGTCGGCGGGGAGTTCCCCAAGGTCAACGGTGCGGCGCAGCAGGGGCTGGTCAGGTTCGCGCTCCGCCCGACCGCGCCGAACAAGGTGGGGCCGGCGCTCAAGGGTTCGGCCTTCGTGCCGGACGTCGCCACCCCCGCCGGCGGCACCGTCCGGATCTCCTGGCCGGCGAACTGGGACCAGGACAACGAGGCGCTGACCTACTCCCTGGTCCGCGACGGCAGCACGATCTGGACGACGTCCGCCCGCTCGACCTTCTACCAGCGGTCGAGACTCGGATACACGGACACGGGCCTGACGCCGGGGACCACCTACCGGTACCGGATCCAGGCGACCGACCCGCTCGGCAACACCGCGACCGGGGACTACGTGTCCGTCACGGCGACCTCGGGGGCGGCGCTCTCGCCGTACGCCTCCGCCGTCCTCGGCACCGGCGCCGCGCCCTACTGGCGCCTCGACGACGCCGCCGGGACCACGGTGGCGGACGCCGCGGGTGCCCTGCCGGGCACGTCCGGCTCGGGCGTGGGCCACGGGGCCGGCGCCATCGCCGGTGACACCGACACCGCGGCCACCTTCGACGGAACGGTCAACGGCCGGATCGCCTCGAGCGGGACCGCCGTCGCCGGCCCCAACGTGTTCTCCGTGGAGGCGTGGTTCAGGACCACCACGACGACCGGCGGCAAGATCATGGGGTTCGGCAACGCGGCGAGCGGCTCCAGCAGCAGCTACGACCGGCACGTGTACATGGACAACGCCGGCCGCCTCCGCTTCGGCGTCTACACGAAGGCCGTCCACGTCGTCGGCAATGGCACCGCGTACAACGACGGGGCGTGGCACCACGTCGTCGGCACCCTCGGACCGCAGGGGCTGGCGTTCTACGTCGACGGCGCGCTCGCCGGCTCGGACCCGGCGACGACGTCCGCCCAGGGTTACAACGGGTACTGGCGGGTCGGCGGGGACACCCTCGGCACCAGCTGGCCCGGCACCCCCACCAGCTCCAACTTCGCCGGCTCGATCGACGAGGTCGCCGTGTACTCGACGGCCCTGACCGCGGCGCAGGTGCAGGACCACTACGTCCGGGGGACGAAGCCGGCGGCGGCGAACCAGCCCCCCGCCGCGTCCTTCACGGCGTCGGCGTCCGGCCTCGTGGCCTCGTTCGACGCCTCCGCGTCCGCCGACCCCGACGGCTCCGTCGCGTCGTACGCGTGGGACTTCGGGGACGGTGCGAGCGGGTCCGGGGTCAAGCCCAGCCACACGTACGCCGCCGCGGGCAGCTACCCGGTGGTGCTCACGGTCACCGACGACAAGGGCGCGACGGCCACCGCCACGAAGACCGTCGCCGTGGCCGCCGCCAACAAGCCGCCGACCGCGTCGTTCACCGTGTCCAGCTCGGAGCTGGCCGCCTCGTTCGACGCCTCGGCGTCCTCCGACGCGGACGGCACGGTGGCGTCCTACGCCTGGGCCTTCGGCGACGGCGCGACCGGATCGGGGAGGACGGCGTCCCACGCGTACGCGGCCGCCGGCACATACACGGTGACCCTCACGGTCACCGACGACGCCGGCGCCACCGCGACCGCCACCCGGAGCGTGACCGTCGCGGCCACGACCGTGCTGGCCTCCGACGCCTTCGGGCGGACGGTGAGCGGCGGCCTCGGCAGCGCCGACACGGGCGGGGCCTGGAGCGTCACCGGCGGCGCCAGCAACTTCTCGGTCGGCGGCGGCGTGGGCAAGGTCGCGCTCACCGCGGCCGGGGCGGGTCCGACGGCCTTCCTGGGGTCGGTCTCGTCCTCCTCCGCGACGACGGCGGCGTCGTTCTCGCTCGACAAGCTGGCGAACGGCGGCGGCGCCTACGTCTCGCTGGTCGGGCGCCGGGTGAGCGCCACCGCCGACTACCGGGTCAAGGTCGTCGTCGGGTCCACCGGGGCGGTCACCGCCTCGCTGGTCGCCATCTCGGGCTCGACGCAGACCACCCTGCAGTCGGCCACCGTCTCCGGGGTCACCTATGCGGCCGGCGACGTGCTGAGGGTGAAGATCCAGGTCACCGGCACGTCGCCGACGACGATCGCGGCCAAGGTCTGGAAGGGCGGCCCCGCGGAGCCGTCGTCCTGGCTGCTCTCCAGGACCGACTCGACCAGTGGTCTGCAGACGGCGGGCTCGGTGGGCATCGCGCCCTACCTGTCCGGCTCCGCGACGAACGCTCCGGTCACCGTGTCGGTCGACGACCTCGCCACGACGGCGGGCTGATCGTGCAGGGCGAGGGCTCGCTCTGCCGAGCTCCTCGCCCTGCACGTCCACTGGTAACCCTTCCCTAACTTCTCGTCATGGGATCGACCGATTTCTGCGGCTTGCCCTCGGGGTGCGCCCACGCACCGTTACGGTGTCGTCCGCAAGGGGAGGGTTTCGCATCGAGACGCGACCGGGAGTGACGAGCGTGCGTGGTGTTCGCAGATGGCAGGGCCGGCTGGCCGTGCTGACCGGCGTCGTGGTCCTGCCCGTCGCCGGCCTGACGGCGGCCGTGGACGCGTCCGCCGACACCCGGCCGAGCAGCAGCTCGACGCCCGCCACGGTCTCCGCCGACGCCCTTCCCACGGTGCAGATCGACGGCGTCGTCTGGTCCCAGGCCATCGTCGGCACGACGGTCTACGCCGGCGGCAAGTTCACCACCGCCCGGCCCGCCGGCGCGGCCCCCGGCACGCAGACGGTGAAGCGCGGCAACCTGCTCGCCTACGACATCCGGACGGGCGCGCTTCGGACGACCTTCGCGCCGACGCTGAACGGGCAGGTGCTCTCCGTCGTCGCCTCACCGGACGGCAAGCGCGTCTACGTCGGCGGCGAGTTCACGACGGCGAACGGGCAGCGCCGCAACCGGCTCGCCGCGTACGACACCGCCACCGGCAAGCTCGTCACCACCTTCGCGCCGTCGCTCGACCAGCGCGTCCGCGCGATCGTCGCGACGTCGACCCGGGTCTACGTCGGCGGGGCCTTCAGCACCGCCAACGGGCTCCGCCGCACCCGCATCGCCGCATTCGCAGCGAGCAACGGCGGCCTGCTGTCGTGGGCGCCGAGGGCCGACGACGGCCAGGTGCTGTCGATGGTCCTCGCTCCGGGCGGCACGCGCATCGTCGTCGGCGGGCAGTTCACCAAGCTGTCCGGCAAGGCCAACCGGGGGCTCGGCGCCATCGACGCCGTCACGGCGGTCGTCGGCTCGTTCGCCGTGAACACCGTCGTCAAGGACTCCGGCCTGAACGCCGGTATCACGAGCCTCACCACCGACGGCAGGCTCGTCTACGGCACCGGCTACGACTTCGGCGGCGGCAACTTCGAGGGCACGTTCGCCGCCACCGCCGCCGGCGCCCTGACCTGGCTCGAGGACTGCCACGGTGACACCTACTCCTCGGCCCCCGTGGGGCCGGTGATCTACACCGTCAGCCACGCCCACAGCTGCACGACCCTCGGAGCCTTCCCCGACGTGACGCCCAAGGCCTGGCATCGCGCCCTGGCCTTCACCACCGCCGTGAAGGGGACGCTGAGCCACTGGACCGCGGGTCACTACGCCGACTTCGGCGGGCGTCCCGCACCACGGCTGCTCATCTGGTTCCCCGACCTGACGGCCGGCAGCTACACCGGCCAGGACCAGGCGGCGTGGAGCGTCGTGGCGAACTCCTCGTACGTCGCGCTCGGCGGGGAGTTCCCGGCGGTCAACGGCAAGCGGCAGCAGGGCCTGGTCCGGTTCGCGATCAGCTCGCTGGCGCCGAACAAGCAGGGTCCGATGGCGACGCCTGCGGACCTCGCCGTCCAGGCCACACCGACCGGGGCCGGTGCCGTCCGGGTCACCTACCGGACCACGTGGG
>DASQJO010000354.1:0-6469 GCA_035630955.1 Kineosporiaceae bacterium | reverse complement strand
GCAGCCGGGCCGTCCGGGTGACGGACGCCGGCCGGCCGCACCTCACCGAGATCTTCGGCGAGCACGCCCTCACCGCGGCCTGACGTCAGCGACGCAGCAGGCGGGAGCCCCGCGTGACGCGGCCGGTGCCGCGGACCGTGGCGTAGAAACCGCGGACGCCGTCGTCGAGCGCCGGCATCGCCTGAAGGATGTCGTCGTCGACGGCGAGATCGCTCCGCCCGAGCGCGAACCGCGTGAACTCGACGCACGGAGCGGCCACCACGACGTCGCTCAGTTCGAGGACGCCGCCGTCGGCGGTCTCCAGCACGACGGATACGCCGAGGTCGTCCTCCGTGAGCGGACCCTCGGTCGCGAGCAGCAGGTTCTCGCCGGCGAGCCCGTCGTGCAGGTGCGCCCCGAAGCGCTGCCGCATCAGGCCGTAGTGCGACCGCGGCAGCAGCGACAGACCGTTGGCGAGCTTGACGTTGCGCGTGTCCGGGTGGTCGGCGTTGTGGACGTCGATCACCGGCTCCTCCCCCGGCACCAGCCCGAGGACGCCGCGCGGCCCGATCTCGAGCGCCTCGACCTCGCGCAGCGGCGCAGGGTCGTAGCGTCGCGCCCCGCGCTCGCCGAGCTTGAGCCGGCTCCGCTGCACCTGCAGCCGGACGACGGTCCCGAGCACCTCCACTCCCGGAACCCTAGCCGCGCGGCCCGTGCGCATCGTCCTCGTCGGGGCGTTCCGCGCTGAGCAGGTCGTGCACCTCCACCGCGACATCACTGACGAGCTGGTCGTCGTCCGACCTGGTCAGAAGGGCGACCGCCGACTGCGTTCCGGGGTTGCGGACGACCTTCGCCGTCCACCCGGGCCAGGTGCCGCCGTGCGTGTAGGTCGTGCCGAGGGGTGCCGCGTGCACCCCCATCCCCCAGGCGTAGTCCACCGGCGCCCCGTCGTCGAGGCGGCCGGGGGTCTGCACCAGCTCGATGAGTGCGTCCCCGAGGGCGCGACCGTTCAGCGCCTCGAGCCAGAGCAGCAGGTCCGCCGCCGTCGTCCAGAGGCCGCCGTCGCCGACCGTCCGCCGGGGCGCACCGCCGACCTGCCAGGCGGGGGCTTCCCCGACGTCGCTGTCCGCCAGCCCCAGCGGGCGCAGAAGGTCGTTCCGCAGGAGCTCGGCGGGCCCGACGCCGTGCACGGCTCGCAGGATCTCGGCGAGCAGGACGTACCCGGTGTTGCTGTACCGGAACTCCCGACCCGGCGCGTGGTCGAGCCCGGGGATGCGCCGGAGGGCCAGGACGACGAGGGCATTGTCGAGCGTCGCGTCGTCCGCGAGCTCCAGGGCGGCCAGAAGTCGACGCTCGTCGGGCAGTCCGCCGAGATGGTGGACGAGATGCCGGACCCGCACCGCCGCGCCCCACGCCGGCAGCGCGACGAATCGGTCGACGGAGTCCTCGGGATCGACACGGCCGGCAAGCACTGCGCGGCCGACGAGCGCTGCGACGAACTGCTTGGTGACGGACGCCGCGTACATCGGCGTCCGAGAGGTGACCGGGCCGCCGTCCGGCATCGATCCCGTGAACCAGGAGAACCTGCCCGTCCCAGGTGAGGTGCCGGCGAGCGACACGGCGGGCGCCGTCGCCAGCCGGTCCTTCACGAGCGCGATGCAGCTCTCGACGGTCGTCCCCACCGCTCCATGGTGAGTGCCCCGGGGCACATCACGCAGAGCGGCCACGTGACACGCCCTCCGCCGCTAGCCTGACAATCGGTACCCGAGCGTCCACGCTCAGCTACCGCCTCCTCCGCCGCCGCAGCAGACAGAGAGACGACGACGTGGATCTCACCTACGTGCTCACCACGCTGCGCCGCGCCTGGTGGCTGCTCGCCCTGGCGGCGGTGCTCGGCGCCGGCGCGGCGATGGTCGTGAACGCGACGAGCGCGGTGACGTACGAGGCGCAGGTCCAGCAGTTCGTGAGCATCGCCGACTCCAGCGACAACCAGAACAACATCCTCTCGGGCTCGCAGTTCACGCTCCAGCGGGTCAAGTCGTACACGCAGGTCGCGACCAGCGCACAGGTGCTCGACCCGGTGATCCAGCAGCTCAAGCTGCCGATGACGACGGGCGACCTCGCCGGCCGCGTCACGGCGACGAACCCGCTCGACACCGTGCTCATCGAGATCTCCGTGCAGGACACCGACCCTCAGCGCGCGGCCGACGTCGCCAACGCGATCGGCAAGCAGCTGAGCAGGGTGGTGGCCGAGATCGAGTCCCCGCAGAGCGGCGCGCCCGCGCCGGTGAAGCTGACGACGACGCAGCCGGCGTCCGTACCGACCGTGCCCGTCGCCCCGCGGAAGAGCCTGAACCTTGCGCTCGGCCTGCTGGTCGGCCTCGCCCTCGGCGCCGGCGGCGCACTCCTGCGCGAGCAGCTGAACACCACCGTCAAGACGCCGGACGACATCGAGTCCCTCACCGGCAGCGTGCCGCTCGGCCTCGTCCCGTTCGACGCCGCGGCGAAGACGACGCCGCTGGTCACGGCGGAGGCCAACGACAGCCGGGCCGAGGCCTTCCGGACGCTGCGCACCAACCTGCGGTTCGCGGACGTCGACCACCCGCCGCGCTCGATCGTCGTCACGTCACCGATGCCGGGCGAGGGGAAGTCGACGTCCGCCTGCAACATCGCCCTGACGCTGGCGCTCGCCGGCTCCCGCGTCGTCCTGGTCGAGGCGGACCTGCGCAAGCCGCGCGTCGGGGAGTACCTCGGCCTGGACAGCGCCGTCGGGCTGACGAACGTGCTGGCCGGGCAGCACACGCTCGAGGACGTCCTCGTGCCCTGGCGCCGCCAGACCCTGACGGTGCTCCCCGCCGGTCCCGTGCCGCCGAACCCGTCGGAGCTGCTCGGCTCCCAGCACATGGGCAACCTGCTGAAGGTGCTCGGCGCGCGGTACGACTACGTCATCGTCGACAGCCCGCCGCTGCTGCCGGTCACGGACGGCGCGGTGCTCGCGACGCTCACCGACGGCGCGCTGCTGATCGCCCGGCACGGCAAGTCCAGCCGCGACGACCTCGAGCAGGCCGCGCACGCGCTCGAGGCCGTCAACGCCAAGCTGCTCGGCACGGTGCTCAACTGCATCCCGGTGCGGGCGGGCGGCTACTCCTACGGGTACGGCTACGGGTACGGCTACGCGGACGAGATGTCACGCCAGAAGGCGCGCGCCGGGGTCACCAAGCGTCCGCCCGCCCGGGCGGCGCGGGACGCCGGTCAGCGGCGGCGCGCAGCGAGCCGTCACCGCGAGACGAACCCCGAGGACTTCAAGGTCGACCTGCGGAACTACCTCGAGTCGTCCCGCCACGACTGACCCTCGCCCTTCTGTGCGTGATCATGCGAACCGGTCCGATCATGCAAACCGGACGGGGCGAAGGCCCCGCAGCTCGTCGGCGTCCTCACCCCCGACGATCTCCTGAGCCACCAGCCGTCCCACCGCGGGCGCCAGCGTGACGCCGGCGTGCATCACCGCCACGTAGACGCCGTCGACCCCTGGGAGCGGTCCGATGATCGGCAGACCGTCGGCCGGCATCGGGCGCATCCCCACCCGGACGCCGAGCAGCCTCACGTCGTCGGCATCCCGGAACAGGCGCCTGATCCGGGCGACCGTCTGCTCCCCAGTCCGCATCAGGTCCTCGGGACCGACCTCGCCGCTGTACTCGGCAGTGGCGAGCAGGACGTCGTCCGACGCCTGCCGGACCTCGATCTCCGGGCTCTTCACCAGCGTCCGCACGAGACCCGCCTCAGCGGCGAACCGGAGCAGGACCGCAGGCGACGGCACCACCGGCAGGTTGACGCTGAGCGGCGCGCAGAGCAGCGGCACCTCCACACCGGCCGCCAGGACGACGGTCTCGGCGGCGATAAAGCCGCGCGAGGTGTCGACGCCGACGACCGCCGGTCCCTCCCGACGCAGTCGCGTGACGCCGACCCCGACGGCGAGCTCCGCCCCGTGCTCGACGGCAGCCCGGCCAAGAGCCGACGTCAGGACCACCGGGTCGACCGCGCCGTCCGTCGTCGTGTGCAACGCACGGGCGGGCGGCTCCCGCAGCCGGGGTTCGAGCCGCGCCACCTCCGCCGCGTCGATCACTCGCTCGTGGGGGGCGAGAGTCCGGCCCTCGGCGACGGAGTCCTCGTCCCAGAGCAGCGACCCCGTCCACCGCACCGGCACCTGCAGCTCGCCCTCGAGACGCCGGTGATCCGCAAGGGCCGATCGTCGGAGAGGCGAACTCGCGTCTGGACGGTCGGCTCCGCCCGGCCCGCCGATCCACGCGAAGGAGTCGCCGGTCACCCCCGTCGCCGGCAGCGCCTTGTCGATCAGGACGACGCGGGCGCCGACCCGCGCCAGGTGGTAGGCCACCGAGGCGCCGACGATCCCGGCGCCCACGACGACGACGTCAGGCACGTCCATCGAGCGACTCATCGGCCTCACATGCTCGTGATCTGGATGAGGTTGCCGCAGGTGTCGTCCAGGACTGCCGTGGTGACCGGGCCCATCTGCGCCGGCTCCTGCGTGAACGTGACGCCGAGCGCCCGCAGCCGCTCAGCCTCTTTGTTGACGTCGGCCACGGCGAAGGACGTGAACGGGATGCCGTCGCTGACCAGCGCCTCCTTGAACGGTTTGGCCGCCGGGTGCTCGTCGGGCTCGAGCACGAGTTCCACGCCGTCCGGATCCTCGGGCGAGACAACGGTGAGCCAGCGGTGCTCCCCCAGCGGCACCTCGGTCTTCTTCACGAAGCCGAGCACCTCGGTGTAGAAGCGCAGCGCCTTGTCCTGGTCGTCCACGAGCACGCTGGTCAGGTTGATCCTCACGTCAGGTCCTCTCCGGGTCGGTGAGCCACCGCTCGACGATGGCGTTCAGGGGTGTGATGTTCAGGTGGTGAAACTTGTAGCGGCCCTGCCGGCGGGTGGTGACCAGGCCGGCGTCCTCGAGGACGGCCAGGTGCTGCGAGACCGCCTGCCGGGTAGAGCCCAGGCCGTGCTTCGTGGCCAGGCGGCTGCACAGCTCGAACAACGTCTGGCCGTCCCGCTCCCGGAGCTCGTCGAGGATCACGCGCCGGGTCGGGTCGGCGAGGGCGCGGAACACGTCACCCACGAGTCGACAATAGGCAAGTCACTACTTGCCTGACAAGGGTCTCCCGAGCGAACCGAGCACGTGGTCGACGACGGCCGCCGGCATGTCGGCGGGGATGGGCCGATGGGCGACGAACCGCCGGTAGAAGAACGGGGCGGCGAGCAGGTCGACGACGAGCTCGGGGTCGACGTCCGCGGGGACGACGCCCTCCCGCGCCGCCTTGACGACGACGTTGAGCAACGGCTGACGACGGCGCCCGGTCAGCGTTGCCTGCAGGCCGGCCAGGGCGGGGTCGCGTTCGGCAGCGTCGATGAAGGCGGCCATGAGCTCCGGGAACGGCGATCGGTCGAACAGAGCGGCGGCAGCGGTCAGGACACTGATCAGATCCGCGCGGACGTCGCCGCTGTCGACGTCCGGGATCGGCCGGAACTCGGCGTCCATGGCATCGACGAGCAGCGCCGACGCCGAGGGCCAGTGCCGGTAGAGCGTGGCCTTGCTCGCTCCGGCCCGGCGCGCGACGGACTCGATGGTGAACCCGGGCATCCCGCTCTCCGCGAGCACCTCCAGTGCCGCGGCGAGCACGCGCCGCCGGGCGTGCTCACCTCGCCGACGAGGGGACGGCGATCCCTCGGCGTCCGGGAATGCGGACGAGCCCGCCTCACCCGAGGAACTCGCGTGGGTCACCGTCTTCCCCTCCCCTCATCGACACGCTAGCGTATCGATAAGTCAACGAAACGGAAGCGTGTCGATCTCGACATGATTTCATGCGACCAAGGACGACGAACATGACAGAGCCACGAGCACAGACCCTTCGGTTCCAAGCTGCCGCCAACGCCGTCACGCGCGCCCTGCTGCGCGTCCCCCTGCTGAACCGCCTGGTCGGGCGGCGACTGATCGTCATCGACGTCGTCGGCCGGACCTCGGGCAAGCTCTACCACGTCCCTGTCGCGTACACCGAGCACGACGGCGCGCTGCTCGTCGGCACGCCGTTCGCGTGGGGACGGAACCTGCGCACCGGGGAGCCGGTGACCGTCCTGCTGAAGGGCAAGCGCGTCACGGCGGACGTGACGGTGCTCTCCGACGCGACCGACGTCGTCACGGCTTACGAGATCATGGCGCGCGACAACAGCCAGTTCGCGTCGTTCAACAAGATCACGCTCGACGATCACGGCGACCCGGACCCCGCGGACCTTCGTCTCGCCTGGGCCGCCGGGGCCCGAGCCTTCCGGCTCATCCCCCATCTGACGCCCGTCAGGGGGTGACCGGGCCCCCGGAGCCGGCTCGCGCGCCCGCGCCGAGGCCTCCGCCAGATGCTTTGCGGTGCACTCAGATCTGGGTCACGTCCGTCCCCGAGTACGGGCGCCGTCGCCTCGGCAGGCCGAT
>DASQJO010000353.1:0-6576 GCA_035630955.1 Kineosporiaceae bacterium | reverse complement strand
CAGTCGGGGTCGACCCAGACCTCGGCGACCCAGCTGACGGCGTCCGGCCCCGGCACCGCGGACGGTGCGGCAGGCGCTGCCGGGGCCGCGGTGGCGGAGGACGCCGGGGACGCGGGCGCGCCGTCCGGCGGCGCCGGGATCGGCGGCGGGACCGGCGACTGGACTCCGTCCGGCGGCGTCAGCGGACGCGGCAGTTGACCCGTGGTGAAGTCGTAGCCGCAGTTCTCACAGAACAGCGCACCTGGCGGGTTGTCGGTGCCGCAGTTGGGACACGCCCGGCCCCCGCTCGGGGCGCCGGTGCCGGGGTCGCCGAGGCTGAGCGGCGACGTGTGCGGCGCGGGCGACGCCCCGGTCGGCGGCAGCGGTGGCGGACCTCCCGCCGCACCGGCAGGAGTGGCCACCGGGCTCGCCGCCGACTGGATCGGCAGCCCGCAGACGTCGCAGTAGTCGCCCGAGGCGGAGGTGTGCCCGTCCGGACACGTGTAGGTCGCCACCGAAGCCCTTCCCTCCGCCCTGTCGATCCCTCAGCGCTTGACGCGCGTCGTCTTCGTCGAGCTGGTGTCCAGCGCCATCTCGTCCAGCTTGTCGACGTTGCGGCGCAGACGCACGGTACCCGTGGCCGGGTCCTCGATCTCGACGACCTTGCGCAACCGCGTCGTCGCCTCCTCGTTGCCGGTCTCCTCCGCGAGCTGGACGGCGCGGCCCAACTTCGTCGTCGCTGTCGCCGTGTCCCCGACGGCTTTGGCCGCGAGGCCCTCCTGGATGACCTGGGCGAGCTCCGCCTGGCCCGTGTAGTGCGCGACGGCGGGATTGATCCGGGTCGTCAGACCGTCGTCGTCCGACCACAGGGCCTTGATGAGCGCCTGCGCCATGACCTGCTCGCCGACCGTGATCTGCACCCGCGCGGCCAGCTGCTCCGCGCCCACGGGCTTGGCCGCCAGCCGGACCGCCACGTGGTAGTCGCGGCTCTCGTCGCCCCACGCGCCGGTCGGGTAGGCGCCGGTGAGGGGGTTGACGTCCTGCCGGCGGCCGGTGAGGTCCTCGACCTGCGGCGCGACCTGCCGGACGAACAGCACGTGCGCGCCCTGCGGCGCCCACACCCGCAGCGCCGCCTCCGCCACACCGCGGCTCATGGCGTTGCGCATGATCTCCTCGAAGGTCGACGCGAGCTGCGCGGGTGCGGGCACGAGGTCCACGGTGCCGAGCAGCGCCGTCGCGATGCCGCGCAGCTCCCGGACGTCCCAGTCCGCGCCGACGCCGCGGCAGTCGCACTGGAAGACGCCCTGCGCCGTGCGGATCGCGTCGCGCAGCGACTGCGAGGACTCGCTCTGGTTCTTGCCGTCCGTGAGCAGGATGGCGTGCCGCTGGGTTGCGTTCGGCACGGACGCGAACAGCTGCGTCGCCAGCCGCAGCCAGGTGCCCATCGCGGTGCCGCCGCCGGCGAGCAGCTGCCGGACGGCACGCTTGGCCTCCTCGCGGGCCCCGGGCTCCATGCGGACCATCGGCGCGACGGCGTTCGGATACGGGAAGGCCCGGTTCGCCTGGTCGGTGCCCGCAATGATCGCGAACCATGTGCCGTCGAGGATCTGGTCGATCGCGGCGGCCGCGGCCTGCTGGGCGTTCGCGAACCGCTCACCCTGCATCGACCCGGAGGTGTCGATGATGACGATCTCCGCCGCGTCCCCGCCCTCGCCGCGGCCCGCCTCGCCGGCGCCGCTGCAGGTGATCGTGACCACGGCGTGGACGTCGGTGCCGCCCTGCGGCAGGAACTCGTTCTGGTAGACCTCGGCGGTGAACTGCGCCATCGATCGCTCCCTGTAGATCCGACGAGTCACTCGACGCGCGCGAGCGCGACGCTGATGTTGTCCGCACCGCCGGCGTCGACGGCCCAGGCGACGAGCGCCGTCGCCAGCGGTCCGACCGGCACCTGCTCCCCCGGTGCATCCGAGGCCAACCCCTGGGACTGCTCGGCGACGAGCGCGGCCAGCTCCGAGGCCTCCGAGCAGTAGTTCCACAGACCGTCCGAGCAGAGCAGCACCCAGCCGGCACCGTCCAACGCCCGCTCCACCGTGCGGGGGCGCGGGTCCGGTGCGTCGGCGCCGAGCCACCGGGTGATGGCGTGGGCGTTCGGCCCGCTCTCCGCCTCCTCGCGGGAGAGGCCGAGCGACATCGCCTCCGCAGCCCAGGAGTCGTCCGTCGACAGCTGGACGGCGTCGCCGTCGTCCGGGATCCAGTAGGCCCGGCTGTCCCCCACGGAGCCGACGACGAGGCGCCGCCCGGCGAGCACGCCGGCGACGAAGGTCGTGGACGGCGGGTTGCCGCGACCCTCGCCGGCGACGCGGCGCGCCACGTCGGAGGCGGCCCCATGGGCCGCGAGCCCGGCCGCCTCGATCGCCTGGGCGAGCAGCGGCCCGCGGTCGGCGTCCCCGGCATCGAGCGCGCCCGAGAGCTCGGGGCCCGCGAGCACGTCGCGCGCCGCGCGTGCGGCCGCGAGGCTCGCGAGGTCGGAGTCGGGCGCCGACGAGACGCCGTCGCACACGACGAGCGCCGCGAACGACCCGGGCGCGGACTCCGCGGCGACGGCCACCGCGTCCTCGTTGCGGGTGTGCCGGACTCCCCGGTCGCAGACGGCGGCGACCCACAGGACGGGCTGGTCGATCCAGTGGTCGCGCGGCCGCACCGCCGGGGTGCCGCACTGCTCGCAGTAGCCGTCGTCGGCGATCGTGCCTCCGCAGGCCGCGCAGACGACCGGCAGCGCGGCGAGGTCGACGGGTGCGACGGCGACACCCGCCCGCACGGTCGCGACGGGCTGCGCGGCCGCGGGGGCGGGCCCGGGCGAGGGCGCGCCGGTGAGATCGGCGCCGCAGTTCTCGCAGAAGCGCTCGCCCTCGGCCACGACCGCGCCGCAGCTCGGGCAGGCCACGAGGACCTCCCCCGTCATACCCACGTCCGATTGCGGACGGTGTTGGCCCGGTCGACCAGCCGCACCCGCTCGTCGTGCGTCGAGGTGAGCGCCGCCAGGTCGCGGTAGGCCCGCTCGACCGCGTCGCGCAGCGGCCGCTGCGTCGCCGGGACGCCGTCGATGAGCACCTTCTCCTGCGGCCCCTTGTCCAGGACGGTCGTCAGGGCCGCGTCGAGGACCTCGGCGCGGAGCCGGGCGCGGTCGAGCGGGTCGATGGTCACGGAGTCGATACTGCCGAGCGCGTCCGACAGAGCGGGCAGGCCACGCCCGGACGCGGCGAGCAGGGTGGCGCGCTGCCGCCGCGCCTCGACGTAGCCCCGACTGGTCGAGGGCACGAGGTCGAGCGCCGCGAGGGCGCCGTCCAGGTCGCCGCGACTGCGCCGGATGCGTGCCAGGCCGAACGCCGCGGGCGCCGTGTAGTTGGCGTCGGTCCGGGCGCACACCGTGTAGAGGGACTCGGCGACGTCGTCCTCGCCGGACCGCTCACAGGCGTAGGCGAGCGCCAGCTTGGCGGCGAGCTCGCCCGGCACCTGCCCGTAGACGGCGTTGAACGCGGCCCGGGCACTCGCCACGTCGCCGGCGCCGAGCGCGGTCAGCCCGGACACCCAGACGGCGCGCCACTCCCACGGGTCGTCCTGCAGCACCTTGGTGATGATGCCGTCGGCGATCTCCGGGCGGCCCGCCGCGATCGCCGTCCGCGCGATCTCCAGCCGCACCTCGACCGTCTCCTGCGGGGCACGGTAGAGCGCGTCGAGCCGCGCCTGCGGCTCGCTGATCGACAGCGCCGACAGCCAGGCCGACATCGGGTCGCCGGAGTCCACCTTGAGCGCCGGCAGGTGCTTCCAGTCCAGGACGTCGGACTCGACGACCGGCGCCTCGAAGAGCACGGACGGCGCCGAGTGCCGGGCGCGGCCGCCGTCCGAGGTGCGGGTCGCGACGATCTCGCGCAGGACGCCGATCAGCTGCACCCGCAGCTCGTCGGCGGTCTGGAACCGGTCGGCCGGATCGGCCGCGCAGGCCTTCGCGAGCAGCCGGTAGAAGGAGTCGTACTGCTGGAACAGCGATGTCTCCGCCACCGGCGGCAGCGAGGACACGTACGTCGACTGGTAGCCGCGGAACTCCATCGCGAGCACCGCGAGCGTGCGCCCGAGGGTGTAGATGTCGGACGCGATCGACGGGCCGACGTCCGGCACCTCCGGCGCCTGGTAGCCGACGGTGCCGTAGATCGCCGAGTCGAGGTCGTCGATCCGCCGGACGCCGCCGAGGTCGATGAGCTTGACGGCGTCACCGACCTGGATGATGTTGTCCGGCTTGAAGTCGCAGTACAGCAGCCCCATGTCGTGCAGGTAGCTGAACGCGGGCAGGATCTCGACGACGTAGGCGATCGCCTGGTCGAGCGGCAGCGGGTCGTACTTGCCGCCGTTGGCCGCCGTCCGCTGCTTGAGCAGGTCCTTCAGCGACGTGCCGCCGACGTACTCCATGACGATGTAGCCGGCGCCCTCGTGGAGCACGAAGTTGTAGATCTCCACGATGAGGGGGTGCTCGACCTTCGCCAGGAACTCGCGCTCGGCGACGGCGGCCGCGTAGGCGTCCGGGTCGCCGGAGTTCAGCAGGCCCTTGAGCACCACCCACCGCCCGGAGAGGACGGTGTCGCGTGCGAGGTAGACCCAGCCGAGGCCGCCGTGCGCCAGGCAGCCCTGCACCTCGTACTGGCCGCCCACGATGTCACCGGGCTTCAGCTTCGGGGTGAAGGAGAACGGCGTCCGGCACTGCGGGCAGAAGCCCTCGGCGCGGCCGGGGCGGCCGTCGCGGGAGCGCCCGACCGGGGACCCGCACTTCGCACAGAACCGACGCTCCTCGGGCACCTGCGGGTTGACCAGGATCGCCTTGCTGGGGTCGATCGGCGGGACGCTCGGGATCGTCGTCAGGCCGGCGCCGAGCCGCGCGCCACGCAGCCGTGTGGACGACGTCCCGATCTTGCGCGTCGTGCGGGAACCACCCGCGCGCACCGAGCCGAGCGGCGTGCTGGCGAGCCGGTTCGAGGAGGTGATCCGCGACCGGGTGGAGGCGGCGGCGGTGACGTCCGGGGAGTCGCCCTGCGCGGGGACGACCGGTGCCGCTCCGGCAGGCGTCCCGCAGACGTTGCAGTAGCCGTCCTCGATGACGCCGGTGCAGCCCGGCACGGAGCACGGCTGCGTGCCCTGGGCGAGGCCGGCGGGGTTGGCGGTCATGAGGCCACTCCTGGAGGTGCTGTGGTCGGGCCGGCCGTGGTCGGCCCGGAGGAGGACGGGGTGCGGACGAGGTCGACGTACCGGCTGACGAGCGCGCGGGCGTCCGCCAGCCGGATCGGGACGACCTCGAGCGCGGCCCGGGCGAGCGCGCCGACGCGAGCGATCTCGGCGTCCGCGCCGCGGCCGGTCCGTGCCGCGCGAGTGGCGTAACCACCGAACAGGCCGATCAGTTCCTCGCGTTCGCGCAGGGCGTTGCCGTAGGCCGCCTCGACGGTCTGCAGCGCGCGGGCGACGTCGGAGAGACGGCGCAGGTAGTCGTCGAGACCGGCACGGTCCTGCGGGACGGGGCCGAGGGCCTCGACGTCCGGGACGGCGAACCGCGGGGCGTCCGACACCTGCCGGACGACGTCCGCCACGAGGGCGCGCGCCTGGTCCTCGCGCCGTGAGAGCGCGGCGACCTCGTTCTCGGCGCGGACCCGGTCGGTGACGAGGGCGGCGGCGGCACGCTCGGCGGCGCGGGCCTCGTTCCGCCGGCGGGCCGTCGTGACGACGAGGTCCCGCTCGGCGCGGGCGGCGTCCGTCTCGAGCGTGCTGAGCTCCACCGTGACGTCACCGCCCCGGACGGCGCGCGCGGCGATGTCGTCGGTGCGGGTGGCGAGCATCTCCACCTGCGGAGCCCAGGCGGGCTCCTGCTTGACGAGCTCGCGGATGCGCTCGAGGCTCGCGCGCAGCGCCGCCACCCGTGCACCCGACTCGGCGGCGCGGGGGTCGAACGCGAGCCGCGCCCGCAGTTGCGCGGCGAGCGCGTCGGAGAGCCGGGTCGCCTCGACCACGTTGACGCCGAGCCCGCCGCTCGCGAGCCTTCCCCAGACGAGCTGGGAGAGCTGGTCCCGCCCGATGCCGTCGACGCGCCCGTCGTCCCAGAGCCTGAGGAGCTCCCGGTAGCGGTCGTCGACGGCCTGCCACAGCGACATCGAGAGCGTGACGTCCGGGGTGTAGAGCTCCGGCTCGCTCGCGCGCAGGGCGGCGGCGTCGATCAGGTCGAGCTCTCGCTTGCGCGCGTCGCGCCAGCGGCCGAGGTCCAGCAGGTAGGTGCGCGCCGCGTCGAGCGCAAGGGGCTCCCCGAGCCGCCCGGGCGCGGACGGCGCCACCGCAAGCGCCGACGGGCCGGCGGCGGCGCCGCCGACAGGGCTGCCCGGAGAGAGGGTCATCGCAACGGACGCGTGTAGTCGGAGGCGGGCTGCGTCCGGTCACCGAGCTGGGCGGCGAGGCCGGACGCCGCATAGGCCTTCTGCCAGCCACCGTTGTCGCGCAGCTGCTCGAGGACGCCGTTGATGTAGGCCGCGAAGTCCGGGTGGTCCTTCGACACGGCGAGTCCGTACG
>DASQJO010000352.1:0-5306 GCA_035630955.1 Kineosporiaceae bacterium | reverse complement strand
CCCGGGCCCGCGAGCTCGCCCGGCTCGAGCACCTGCTCGAGCAGGCGGTCGCGGGCTCGGCCGCAGGCGTCCTCGTGGCAGGGGACGCGGGCGTCGGCAAGACCCGCCTCACCGCCGAGCTCGTGCGCCGGGCGCAGGAGCGCGGCGTGGTCACCGTCGTCGGGCACTGTGTCGACCTCGGCGCCGGCGGCCTGCCCTACCTGCCGTTCGCCGAGGCCCTGACGGGGGTCGCGCGCGCGGGCGACGCGCCGGACGCGGACGACGTCGAGCAGGCTGCCTCCGCGGCCGTCCGGTCGGTCGCCGCCGAGCGGCCCGTGCTCTACCGCGTCACCGGCCGGATCGAGCAGTCCCCCGTCGACGACGCCGGCGAGCGCATGCCGCTCTACGAGGCCGTGCTCGAGGCCCTGCACGCCGTGACCGACCGCGTCGCCCCGATGCTCCTCGTCCTGGAGGACCTGCACTGGGCGGACGCCTCGACACGGGATCTCCTGCGGTTCGTGCTCTCCCGGCTCTCCGACGAGCGGCTGCTCGTCGTCGGGACCTACCGCTCCGACGACCTGCACCGCCGCCACCCGCTGCGGCCACTGCTCGCCGAGCTGGTCCGGCTGCCGCGGGTGGAACGGCTCGAGGTGCAGCCCTTCGATGCCGCCGAACTGCGCGACTACCTGAGCACGCTGCACGGCGGCGACGTGCCGGACGCCGTCGTCGAGGACATCCTCGGCCGGTCCGAGGGCAACGCCTACTACGCCGAAGAGCTCCTCGTCGCCGCGGACGACGCGCTCGCGGGGCGCGGCCGCCGGGTGGCCCTGCCCGAGCAGCTCGCCGACGTCCTGCTGGCGCGTCTGGAGCGGCTCCCGGCCGGCGTCCAGCAGGTCGCCCGGGTCGCGTCGGTGGCCGGGCGCCGGGTGTCGGACGCGCTGCTGCGCGCCGCCGTCGGGATGCCCACGGTCGAGGTGGAGGAGGCGCTCCGCGAGGCGGTCGCCCACCACGTGCTCGTGCCCGACGGCTCGGACCGCTACGCGTTCCGTCACGCCCTCCTGCAGGAGGCCGTCTACGCCGACCTCCTGCCCGGCGAGCGGGTCCGGCTGCACGCGACGTACGCCCGGCTGCTCGCCGAGCAGGGCGACGGCGCCAGCGCGGCCGACCTCGCCCGGCACTGCATGGCCGCGCTCGACCTGCCCGGTGCGCTCGCAGCGTCGGTCCGTGCCGCCGAGGAGGCCGTCGCCGTGCTCGCCCCCGCCGAGGCCCTCGCCCACTACGACCAGGCGCTGCAGCTGTGGGCCGCCGTGCCCGAGGCCGGCCGCCCCCTGGGTCTCGACGCCGTGACGCTGACCGAACGCGCCGCAGCCGCCGCGGGCGCGGCCGGCGAGCTCGACCGCGCCGTGGCGCTCGCGTCCGAGGCCGTCGCCCTGGCGGCCGCGGGGAACGACCCCGCGGTCGAGGCGACGGCGCGCGGCCGGCTGGCGCACCACCTGTACGAGGACGACCGGCGCGACGAGGCCCTCGCCGAGATCGACCGGGTGCGCGCGCTGCTCGACGGCACCGGTCCGTCGCCCGTGCGCGTCTGGGCCGTCGCGGTGGAAGCGCGCATCCGCGCCCGCCGCGGCACCCTCGCCGAGACCGAGGCGCTGGTGGAGCCGGCCGTCGAGGAGGCCCGCTCGCTCGGGCTCGCGGCGGCCGAGGCCGACCTGCTCATCAGCCTCGCCCTGCACGAGAGCGAGGCCGGCGACGTGGACGTCGCCGCCGAACGCCTCGCCCGCGCCACCCGGCAGGCGCGCACCGGCGGGGATCCGACCGTGGCGCTGCGCGCGGTGTACAACCTGGCGATCAACCGCATCGACAGCGGCGACCTGGCCGGGGCGGAGCGGATCCTCGAGGAGGGCATGGCCGAGGCCGAGCGCGCCGGGCTGGCGCTCACCGTCTACGGCGTCGAGTCGCTCAACATGCTCCTGCAGGCACTCGTCCTGGCCGGCGAGTGGGACAAGGCGCTCGCCACGCACGCCCGTGCCCGCGTCCGGGTGCCGGCCGTGCAGCGTGACTGGCTCCAGGTGCCGACGCTGCCCGTCATCGCGGCGCGCGACCCCGCCGCCGTCCTGCCGCTGGGTGCGCAGCTCACGCCGCTCGCCGAGCAGGAGCCGTGGGCCTCGCACCTGGTGCTGGCGCCGGTGGCCGATGCGCAGCGCTGGCTCGGCGACGGCGAGGCCGCCGCCGCGACCGTGCGCCGCATCGTCGAGCTCAAGGTGGACGGCGAGGACGAGTGGGGTCTCGGACAGCTGCTCGCCCTCGGGATCGGGCTCGGCGGTCTCGCGGACGCCGCGGCGGCGGCCGGGGTCCGGCAGGACGAGACGGCGATCGCCCGGCTGCGCGACGAGGGCAAGGTGTTCGTCGAGCGCGCCCGCCAGGTGGCCGAGCGCGGCCAGCCCCGGCTCGCGACCCTCGGCCCCGAGGGCCGGGCGTGGCTGACCCGAGCCGAGGCGGAATGGGCCCGGCTGGAGGGCCGCGACGACCCCGAGGCCTGGCGGGACGCGGTCGAGGCGTTCGGCTTCGGCCAGGTCTACGAGGTCGCCCGGTCCCGGCGGCATCTCGCGGAGGCGCTGGTCCTGAACGGCGACCGCGCCGGGGCGGCCCATCAGGCGCGGCTCGCCCGCGAGACCGCGGTCCGCCTGCAGGCGCGGCCGCTGCGGGAAGCGCTCGACGCGCTCGCCCGCCGAGCCCGGCTCGACCTCGGGGGCGGGCCCGCGACGTCGACGATCCTCACCCCTCGCGAGCAGGAGGTCATGCGCCTGGTCGCGCAGGGCCTGACGAACCGACAGATCGGCCGGCGGCTCTTCATCAGCGAGAAGACCGCGAGCGTGCACGTGTCGAACGTGCTCGCGAAGCTCGGCGCGGGCGGCCGTACCGAGGCCGTCGCGATCGCCCACCGCCGCGGCCTGCTCGTCGACGAGGCCGCCGACGCGTGACGCCTCCGACTCACCTCGACGTCAGCGCCACCGCGCCGAGACGTGCGAGCAGACCGAGCTGGTCGGCGACCATCCAGATCTCGCTGATCCGGCCCTCGGTCAGCGTGAGCACGTCGATGACCTGCATCGTGACCGTCTCCCCGGAACCCGGCACCGGGCCGATCGGGGTGTCGAGCGGCCCCGCCAGGACCCCGTGCATCCGGAACGCCACCGCCACCCGGTCCTGCGAGGACACGACGGACAGCACCTCAGTCGAGCGCTCGTGCAGGGCGCCGCGCATCATCCGCGCTCGCACGACGAGATCGTCGATCGGCGTCTCGGCGCCGTTGATCCGCACCGGGTCCGTGTAGAGGGTCAGGAACGCGGCACGGGCGTCCTCGTCGGCGTCCGGGAGGTCGTCCCAGACCCGCAGCAGGCGTGTCACCAGGTCGTCGGCGTCCATCGACCCTCCCCGCGGTCGGTGCGGCGGCTACTTGCGGGCCTTGTCGGCGGCAGGCGCGGCGTCGGAGGACAGCGCGGCGATGAAGGCCTCCTGCGGCACCTCGACCCGGCCGACCATCTTCATCCGCTTCTTGCCCTCCTTCTGCTTCTCCAGCAGCTTGCGCTTGCGGGTGATGTCACCGCCGTAGCACTTCGCCAGCACGTCCTTGCGCAGCGCGCGGACGTTCTCGCGGGCGATGATCCGCGCTCCGATCGCCGCCTGGATCGGCACCTCGAACTGCTGCCGCGGGATGAGCTCCTTGAGCTTGCCGGCCATCATCACGCCGTAGCCGTACGCCTTGTCCCGGTGGACGATCGAGCTGAACGCGTCGACGGTCTCGCCCTGCAGCAGGATGTCGACCTTGACCAGGTCCGCCTCCTGGTCGCCCGCCTGCTCGTAGTCCAGCGACGCGTAGCCGCGGGTGCGCGACTTCAGCTGGTCGAAGAAGTCGAAGACGATCTCGGCGAGCGGCAGTGTGTAGCGCATCTCGACGCGGTCCTCGGAGAGGTAGTCCATGCCGAGCAGGCTCCCCCGGCGCTGCTGGCAGAGCTCCATGATCGCGCCGATGTACTCGCTCGGCGCGAGGATCGTCGCCCGCACGACCGGCTCGCGGACCGTGGCCACCTTGCCCCCCGGGAACTCCGAGGGGTTCGTCACGGTGACCTCCTTGCCGTCCTCCATCGTCACGTCGTAGACGACGTTCGGCGCCGTCGAGATGAGGTCGAGGCCGAACTCGCGCTCCAGCCGCTCGCGGACGATCTCCAGGTGCAGCAGGCCGAGGAAGCCGCAGCGGAACCCGAACCCGAGCGCCGCCGACGTCTCCGGCTCGTAGACCAGGGCGGCGTCGTTGAGCTTGAGCTTGTCCAGGGCCTCGCGCAGCGCCGGGTACTCCGAGCCGTCGAGGGGGTAGAGCCCGGAGAAGACCATCGGCTTGGGGTCGCGGTACCCGCCGAGCGCCTCGGTCGCCGGCTTCGCGGCGTTGGTGACGGTGTCGCCGACCTTGCTCTGCCGCACGTCCTTGACGCCGGTGATGAGGTAGCCGACCTCGCCGACGCCGAGCCCCGTGCCCGGGACCGGCTCGGGGCTGATGACGCCGATCTCGAGCAGCTCGTGCGTGGCCCGCGTCGACATCATCACGATCCGCTCGCGGGCCGACAGCCGGCCGTCGACGACCCGGACGTAGGTCACGACACCCCGGTAGGTGTCGTAGACGGAGTCGAAGATCATGGCCCGCGCCGGCGCGTCGGCGTCCCCGACCGGCGCCGGGAACTGCCCGACGATCTCGTCGAGCAGGTGCTCGACGCCCGCGCCGGTCTTGCCGGAGACGCGCAGGCAGCTCTCGGGCTCGACGCCGATGAGCTTGGCGAGCTCCTCGGCGTACTTCTCCGGCTGCGCCGCCGGCAGGTCGATCTTGTTGAGGACGGGGATGATAGTGAGCTCGTTCTCCATGGCGAGGTAGAGGTTCGCCAGGGTCTGGGCCTCGATGCCCTGCGCCGCATCGACCAGCAGCACGGCACCCTCGCACGCGGCGAGCGACCGGGACACCTCGTAGGTGAAGTCCACGTGGCCCGGGGTGTCGATGAGGTTGAGCTCGTAATCCTGGCCGTTGGCCGCGGTGTAGCATCCGCACGGCGTTGAGCTTGATCGTGATCCCGCGCTCCCGCTCGAGGTCGAGGGTGTCCAGGACCTGCGCCTTCATCTCACGCTTCTGGAGCATCCCCGTCTCCTCGATGAGGCGGTCGGCCAGGGTGCTCTTCCCGTGGTCGATGTGCGCCACGATGCAGAAGTTGCGGATGTGATCGAGGTTCAAGGCGGGGCGGGGGAAGGAGAGCGGTGACGCGGGTCGAGCGAGCCCCCAAATATAG
>DASQJO010000351.1:0-8308 GCA_035630955.1 Kineosporiaceae bacterium | reverse complement strand
GAGAGGTACTCGTCGTAGCTGAGCTCCTCGATGACGGGCGAGCCGAGCGTGCCGACCACGCGCAGGCTGGTCGTGAGCACCGTGGAGGACTGCCGCCCGAAGGTCTCCATGGCGATGCGCAGCAGGTGCGCCTGGTCGCGGGCGAGCCGCACCGGACGCCGGAAGTCGTAGGTGCGTGGCTCACCGCGGCGGCGCCTGGAGAACGCTGTCGCCTGATCGGAGTACCCCACGCGGCCTTCATCGTCCGCAGGGCCCGTCTCCTTGAGCGCCCGCCCACCTCACCCTGGCGGCTACTGCATGACGAAGTCGGTGAAGTAGACGTCGTAGACCTTGCCCTCGTACAGCTCGGACACCGTCTGGACCAGCGACGCCTTCGCCTTGTCGCGGCCGGACCTCGACGCGAGCTCGGCCACCGTTTTGCCGCTCAGCTGCTCGATGGCGGCGTCCAGTGCCTTGGCGCCCGGCACGTCCTCCCCGGCGTCGGCCGTCGCCTGCAGCGAGAGCCCCAGCTTGAGGAAGTGCCCGCCCGCGAGGTTGAGGGTGATCGGGTCGAGCTTGACGACGGCGCCCGGCGTCGGCTTCGGGGGCGCCGCCGCCTTCGCACCCTTGGGCGCGAGGACGAACTGGTAGACGCCGCCGCCCAGCAGTGCCAGCAGCACGACGGCGGCGATGATCAGCTTGAGCTTGCCCCCGCGCTTGGCCACCCCGTCGCCCTCCCCCTTGGTCGTCGACGCGTCGGTCGTGTCCGCCACTGTCGTCTCTTTTCCGTTGCGCAGGGTCCGTGCGGTCCTGCTCTTGTCGATCGTCGTCTCGCTCATCGCGCCGTCTCCGTCGCCGTTCCGCCGCTCGTCGTGGCATTGCCGAGCTGCTCCACCGCGCGGCCCTGCGCGTCGTCCACCGCGGCCAGGACCACGATCTCCACCCGGCGGTTCACCACGAGGGCGCGCGGGTCGGTCCGGGGCAGCAGCGGGTGGGTGTCCGCGAAGCCGGTCGCGGACATCCGTTCCACCGGGACGCCGTCCGTGGCGAGGTAGCGCAGCACGCCGGTGGCGCGGTCGGTGGACAGCTCCCAGTTCGAGGGGAACCGCTCGCTCGCGATGGGTAGCCAGTTCGTGTGCCCGTCGACGCTGAGCCGGTTGGGGAGCTTGGCCAGCGTCGGTACGAGCGCGTCGAGGATGCGCCGGCCCTGCGGACGCAGGTCCGCCTTGCCGCTCTCGAAGAGCACCTTGTCCGTCGCGATCGTCACCACGAGGCCGCGCTCGTCGAAGCGGAAGGTGGCGCCGTTGGCCAGGCCGGCCTTCGCCAGCGCCGCCTTGAGCGCCTTCTCCGCGGCCTTGAGGTTGTCGACCTCCTTCTGCACCTGCGCCTGCGCCGTGGCCGTCGTCAGCGCGGCCGAGCGCTGGAGCTCCTGGGAGCTCGCCGGCTTCCAGGACTGGACGTCGGTCCCGCCGGCCCCGCCCTGCGTGAAGCCGTCGACGGGGGGCGCGTCGGGCGCGACGGCGCCGCCGGAGTCGAGGATGTCCAGGCCGCCGGCGAGCATCGTCTGCGGCGCGCCGAAGCCCCTGCGCAGACCCTGCTTGAGCTCGTCGAACTTGCCCTGGTTGACCGAGCTGATCGCGAACATGACGATGAACAGCACCATGAGCAGGGTCATCATGTCGGCGTAGCTGACGAGCCAGCGCTCGTGGTTCTCGTGCTCCTCGTGCTCCTCCTCGTGGCCCCCGCGCCGGGCGTGCGCGCGGGCGGGGCGGGGCCGGGCGCTCACGCCGCCTCCTTGGCGGCGCCCGGACCGGGCGGCTGCATCTTGGAGCGGAGCTTGGTCGCGACGACCCGCGGGTTCGCCCCGGCCTGGATCGCGAGGACGCCGTCGATGACGAGCTCCATCCGTGCGGCCTCGTTCGAGGCGACGGCGGTGATCCGCTTGCCGAAGGGCAGGAACATGATGTTGGCGCTCATGACGCCCCACAGCGTCGCGACGAAGGCGCCGGCGATGAGGTGGCCGAGCTTGCTCGGGTCCGAGAGGTTCTCGAGCACGTGCACGAGGCCGACGACGGTGCCGATGATGCCGATGGTCGGCGAGTAGCCGCCGGCGTCCGTCCAGAAGCTGGCCCCGACCTTGGCGGAGGCCTTCTTGGCCCGGACCTCGGCCGACAGGATCTCGTACAGGTCGTCGGGGTCGGTGCCGTCGACCGCCATCTGCAGGCCCTTGCGCATGAAGGGGTCGTCGACGGCGTCCATCTCGGACTCCAGCGCGAGCAGCCCCTCCCGGCGGGCGCGCTCGGCGAGCTTGACCAGCGGCTCGACGACGGCCTCCGGGTCCGGCTTCTTCGCCGTCATGGCGTAGACCAGCCACTTGATCCCGGACATCATCCCGGGCAGCGTGTTCGAGGCGAGCGAGGCGCCGGCGGAGCCGACGAAGATCAGGAACAGCGGCGGGATGAGCAGGATCGAGCCCGGGCTGCCGCCCTCGAGGACCTGCGTGCCGAAGACGGCGACGAACCCGAGGACGACGCCGATGATCGCTGCCGGGTCCACGCCTCACTCCTCCCGCTGCGGCATGCGCAGCACGCGTGCGAGCGAGGACCCGAGCGCGCTGTGTGCCGACACGTCCTCGGAGGCGAGCTCGGTGGCGCGGTCGACGTCACCGCCGGAGAGTGCGTGGGTCAGCTGGTAGGCCTCGGCGGCCACGGACGCGCGCCAGCTGCGGACGGCGTCCACGATCTCCTCGACCGACTCGCAGACGAGGAGCTTGTGCCCGTCGACCATCGTGATCACCGTGTCCGGCGTCGGCTCGGCCCGCTCGATGAGGTCGGGGTTGACGGCCACCTGCTGCCCGCCGAGGCGGTTGAGGATGATCATCTGTCCGTCCTTGGGTCGAGTGGCCCGCTGATCCGTCCGTGGATCGCGTGGGCCGATCGGGTCGATCCGCACCGCAGGACTGGTCGGCACCCGGTCGGCCATGTTGAGCAGACCCCCCGCCGCCGCCCGCGCCGAGAGGGGCCGGCGCGGGCGACGGCGCGCCGGCCCCCTCGGGCGTCAGCGCTTGATGTCGACGAGGTCCTGGAGGATCTGGTCGGACGTCGTGATCACGCGGGAGTTCGCCTGGAATCCGCGCTGCGCGATGATCAAGTTGGTGAACTCCTGGGCGAGGTCGACGTTGCTCATCTCCAGCGAGCCGGCGAGGATCGTGCCCACGCCGCCGGCGCCGGGCGGGTTGATCTGGACCGGGCCGGAGTTGGTCGTCGACACGTAGGCCGAGTCGCCCGCCTTCTCCAGACCCGCCGGGTTGGTGAAGTTCGCCAGTGCCACCTGCGCCAGCAGGAGCTTCTGGCCGTTGCTGAACGTCCCGGTGATCGAGCCGTCGGTCCCGATCTGGAAGCCCTGCAGCGTGCCCGCGGGGGCGCCGTCGACGGCCGTCACGTTCAGCGACTTCGGGCCGCCGAAGTGGGTGGCCTTGGTCAGGTCGATGACGACGTTCGTGCCGTCGGCCAGCGCGACGGACGACGGGGAGCTCGCCGTGCTGTCGTAGTTCCCGGCCGCGTCGAAGACGACCTTGCCGTTGGTGGCGGTCTCGCCGCCGGCGGCGTCGACGATGGCGACGTCGTAGGCGCCGGTGCCGTCGTTCGTCAGCGTGATCGTCAGGTTGTGGGCCTTGCCCTGGGCGTCGTAGACGGTCGGCCCGAAGGTCAGGACGTCGGTGTTCGCCGGGTCGATGGCGATGTTGCCGGCGATCGTCGTGTTGCTGGACGCCGTCGGCGGGGCGAGCGTGCCCGCGGGGATGACGATGTCCGCCGGCGTCGCGTTGCTGTTCAGAACGCCCTTGGTCGCCGTCCAGCCCTGCACGCGGAACCCGTTCGGGTTCACCAGGGTGCCGGTGCTGTCGAAGGTGAACGCGCCCGCACGGGTGAACTCCTGGGTGGTGCCGTTGCGCACCACGAAGAAGCCGTCGCCCTGGATCATCAGGTCCGTCGACTTGCCGGTGTTCTGGGCCGAGCCCTGCGCGAAGTTCGTGCTGATCCCGCCGAGCTGGACGCCGAGGCCCACCTGCTCGGGGTTCAGGCCGCCGAGCGCGGTGTTGGGCGAGGAGGGCTGGCGCACCATCTGGCTGAGCGTGTCCTCGAAGACGACCGAGCTGCTCTTGTAGCCGGTGGTGTTGACGTTGGAGATGTTGTTCGACACCACGTCCATGAGCGTCTGGTGCTGACGCAGGCCGGTGATGCCCGAGAAGAGGGACCGGAGCACGAGGTTCTCCTGCCTTTCAGGGATGGGCGGCGTCCGTGCCGGGGGGTGTCCGCCGGCGTCGTGCCCGCGGCTGGTGCTGCTCGACCGTCAGCTGCCGGAGCCGCCGGTCGAGGTGACGGTGCCGACGGCGGTGACGTCGTCGAGCGAGACGACCTGACCGTCGATCGTCAGGTTCGGGACCTGCTGGCCGAGCGTGGTGCCGGTCACCGTGCCGGTGTGGCTGGTGCCGGAGACGTCGGTCCAGGTCACCTTCTGGCCGATGAGCGCGGCCGCCGTCTGGGTCTTGCTCGCGTCCAGGACCTTCTGGTCCAGCGCCGACAGGGCGTCCAGCTTCTGGACGACGCTGAACTGCGCCGTCTCCGACAGGAACTGCGTGGCGTCGGACGGGCTCGTCGGGTCCTGGTACTTCAGCTGGGCGACGAGCAGCTTGAGGAACGTGTCCGAGTCGAGCTGCGAGGAGCCCATGACGGACGCGGACGGCGTGGTGCTCGCGGCGGTGCTGGCGGCGGTGGTGCCGCTGACGGAGGTCATCGGGATGCTCCTTGGGTTCGGCGGGGGGTCAGACGCGGACGTCGAGCCGGCGGATGCCGGCAGGTCCCTCGGGGAGGGCGTCGGGCGAGTGCCGGGCGCGCGGGGGGCGGACGGCGTCCGGGCGGTCGGGCCCCGTCGCCGGGCCCTGGTCGTGCCGCTGGCCGGGACGGCGGTCCCCGGCGTCCGCTCCCGGGGCCCCGCGATCGGGACGCGGGCCGTTCGGCGACGCCTGACCGTCCGGCGACGCCGCGCTGCCGGACGCCGGGGCCGTGGCCTGGACCGCGTCCGGGCGCAGGGCGACGTCGCCGAGGTCGAGCCCGGCGTCGGCGAGCGCCGACCGCAGGTGCGCGATGCCCTCGCGGACGGCCGCGAGGGCCTGGGACCCGCCCGTCACGGCCATGCGCACCGCGCCCGCCCGCACGTCGACGGTCACGGTGACCGCGCCGAGATGGTCCGGCTCGAGCCGCAGGACGGTCCGATGTCCGCCGTCACGCAGCGCGCGCACCGACTCCAGGTGCCGCAGCACCTGGTCCGGAACGGTCGCCGGCGCGCCGGGCTCGGGGGCTGCGGCAGGTGCCGCGGCGGATCCCGTCGCTGCCGGTGCGGCGGAGGTGGGAGCGGCCGTCGCGGCAGCGGCGTAGGGGGTGGTGTCGGGGGTCGGCGCCGCGTCGCCGGCGTCCGTCGCACGCGACCCGGAGCCTGAGACGCTCGCGGGTACCGGGACGGCGGGTGAGGGCGCGGTGACCGTCGGGTCGGCCGCGGCGGACGCCGGGGGCGCCGGACGAGCGCCGGCCGGCGCGGGGGTGCTCGCCCTACCGGCCGTGACGGCGGGGGTCACCTCGACCGCTCGGTCGGGAGCGGCCCGCGCCGGCTCACGGTTCGGGACGGCCGCGGACGGCGTCGGTCCGGTGGTCGGTCCGGTGATCGTCGGTGCCGGGGAGGCGGGCCCGGCGGGTTCGGCGTCCGCCCGCGGAACCGGCGACGTCCCCTCGGGAGCAGCCAGAGGCACGGTGGGGCCGGCTCCGGCCGCGGTGGTGGTGGGCGTATGCGTGGGCACGGGTCCGGTCGCCGGGGTCGCGGCGAGCGGGACGTCCGCGCCAACCGCGGCCGGACCGGGCAGCGCGGGGACCGCCGACGGCATGCCGGACGCAGCGGGCAGCACAGCGCTCGCCGGAGGAGCCCCCGCCGGTGCCGGGCCCGCCGTGGGCGCCGGCATCGCTGCCGACGGCATCGGCACGGGCGGCAGCTGCGGGGCGGGTGCCGTCACGACGCCGGCCTGCACGAGGAGCACGGCGTCGACGACGCACCCCGCTCCGGGCCCGAGGTCGGCCGGTGTCGCCGAGGTCGGCGCGCCGCCGTCGTCGTCGGTGCCGACCGGCTGGTCCTTCCCGTCCGGGACGCGGGCGTCGGCCGGGCGGGCGCGCCCGGAGCGCCCGGCGTCCGCGCGGTAGCGGCCTGCGGCCTCCGTCAGCGTCTGCTGGAAGCGGGCACCGTCGCCGCCGGTGGGCTCCGCGTCGGTCGCGGAGGCCGGGGCGGGCGCGACGGGCAGGATCGGGGTGAGGGTCACCGGTAGGCCTCCCATGCGGCGGTCACGCGCTGGACGTAGGTGCGGGTCTCGGCGTACGGGGGGATGCCGCCGTAGCGGTCGACCGCCCCGGGCCCGGCGTTGTAGCCGGCCAGGGCGAGGTCGACGCGGCCGCCGAAGCGCCCGAGGAGCTGCTTGAGCAGGCGTGCGGAGCCGTCGACGGCCTGCGCCGGGTCGAGCGCGTCGACGCCGAGGGACGCGGCCGTGCCCGGCATGAGCTGCATGAGGCCCTTGGCGCCGGCCGGGCTGACCGCCGAGGGGTCGAAGCCGCTCTCGGTCTTGGCGACGGCGGCGAGCAGCGCGGGGTCGACGCCGTAGCGGGCCCCGGCGCGGGTGAAGAGCGAGGCGTAGGGGACGCCGTCGAGCGTTCCCGAGCTCGAGGGTGACGACGCCGGCAGCACGCGCCGGATCGCCGACGGCGTCCCGTAGAGGCTGTGGACCCCGACGCTGCTCCCGGTGTGCGGGGCGTCGATCATCTTCCCGTCGCCCACGTAGATGCCGACGTGGTGGGCGGGGGAGCCGAAGAACACCAGGTCACCGGGCCTGGCCTGGGCGAGCGAGGCGACCGCGGTGCCGGCGTGCGACTGGTCGGCGGCGACCCGCGGCAGCTCGACGCCCAGCCGGCCGTAGACGAGCTGGGTCAGGCCCGAGCAGTCCAGCCCGGTGGCCGGGTTCGTCCCGCCCCAGCGGTAGGGGACGCCGGTGAAGGTGCGCGCCAGCGAGACGGCGTCCGCGCCCGTCGCGGCCGCGGGCGTGGACGCGCCGACGGCGTCCGCCAGAGCGGACGCGAACGACGTCGACGACGTCGAGCCGGCCGCCGTCGACGGCGCGACCTGCAGCGGAGGGAGGACCCCGAGTGTCGACCGCAGCTGGGCGACGCGCGCCTGCACGGCCTCCAGGCCCGTCATGAGGCACCCGCGGAGGCGTGCTCGCGCCGGGTCCGGAACGAGAGCCCGGCGGCGAGGTCGTCGAGCACCAGCTGCTCGCGGCGCGCGTCGGCCGCGGCGAGCGTCGCCTCGTAGCGTTCGTGCAGGGTGCGGACCGCGCGGACGTCGGTGCGCGCGGCGTGCCACGCGGCGAGCGCCTCGTCGACCCCGGCCGCGGCAGCCGTGACAGCGACCTCGGCCTCGGCGAGCCGGTCGCGCAGGTAGGCGCGGTGGTAACCGGCGAGGGCGGCGGCACCGGGCCAGCCGCCGCGTGGGGTGGCGGCGGCGAGCCGGGCGGCGACGGCGTCCCGGGCGGCACCCGCGTCGGCGAAGGCGCGGCGTGCCTGCGCCAGCGCGCGGGTCGCCTCCTCGAGGCGCGCGTCGCGCAGGCGCTCCAGCGGGGCGAGGCGGAATCGGCGGCTCACGACGGACCTCCGGCGGCGTCGGCGGGAACGATGGCGGCGAGCCGCGCCCACGTCTCCTCCGGGTCGGCGAGCTCGCCGGGGGCCTGGCGGAGGAAGGCGTCGAGCTGCGGCTTGAGGCTGATGGCGAGGTCGGCGACCGGGTCGCTGCCGTGCGCGTACGCCCCGACCTCGACGAGCTCGCGGACGTCGCGGAAGGCGGCGAGCAGGCGCCGCCCGGCGCCGGCCAGGGCGTGCCGCTGCGCCGGGAGCACCGCGCGGTCGACGCGGGAGACCGACTCCAGGACGTCGACGCTCGGGAAGTGCCCGGCGGTGGCGAGCGCGCGGTCGAGCACGACGTGCCCGTCGAGGATGCCTCGGGTGGTGTCCCCGACGGGGTCCTGCAGGTCGTCGCCCTCGACGAGCACGGTGTAGAGCGCGGTGATGCTCCCCGCGGCGCCCGGTCCGGCCCGCTCCAGGAGCCGGGGGAGCATCGCGAAGACGCTCGCCGGGTAGCCGCGAGTGGCAGGCGGCTCGCCGGCGGCGAGGGCGACCTCGCGCTGCGCGAGCGCCGTCCGGGTGAGCGAGTCGACGACGAGCAGGACGTCCTCGCCGCCGTCCCT
>DASQJO010000350.1:0-10506 GCA_035630955.1 Kineosporiaceae bacterium | reverse complement strand
AGTGCCGTCCGAGGACGATCGGGAGGACGACGTTTCCCAGGATCCCGACGGCGAGGAGGCCGTAGAAGGTGCCGGCGAGCGCGCGCCACGGCAGGCCGAGCGGCTCCGCGACGGCGGTGAGGCCGGCGCGCGACCACACGGGGGGACGACCGGCGTCCGCGACGGTCCGAGGCGAGGCGATGCCGAGGGCGCCGATGCCGAGGAGCCCGACGCTCACCAGACACCAGTAGGCGGGGGTTCCGCCCTGGTGCACGGTGACGAGGACGCCTGCGGCGGCGAAGCCGAGGGCGAAGGCGCCGAGGCCGGCGAGGATGCCGGTCGCCTGCCTGCGGCTCAGGGGCGGGAGCGCGAGCTCGCTCGGGCGTCGTGTGCCGGTCCCCGCCCTGCTCAGGGGACGGCGAGAGCGGGCGTCCGGCCTGCGATCCGGTGTCACCGCCGGTACCCGGCCAGCGCTTCGAGCCGGGCGATCCGGTCGGCCATCGGGGGGTGCGTGCTGAAGAGCCGGGAGAGGCCGTCGCCGCGGAACGGGTTGGCGATCATGAGCGCGCTGGCGTTGACGATCTCGCGCTCGGGCGGCAGCGGGAGCTCCCGGGTGCCGTACTCGAGCTTGCGCAGCGCGCTGGCCAGGGCCATGGGGTCGTTCGTGAGGCGAGCGCCGTCCTCGTCGGCGTCGTACTCGCGCGTGCGGCTGATCGCCATCTGGACGACGCCGGCGGCCAGCGGACCGAGGATCAGGAGGGCGATGGCCGCGACCGGATTGGGGCGGTCCTCGTCGTCGCCGCCGCCGAAGAAGAGCGCGAACTGGGCGATGAAGGTGATGGCGCTGGCGACGGCGGCCGCGACCGACGCGGTGAGGATGTCGCGGTTGTAGACGTGCATGAGCTCGTGCCCGAGGACACCGCGCAGCTCACGCTCGTCGAGCAGCTGCAGGATGCCCTCCGTCGCGCAGACGGCCGCGTTGCGCGGGTTCCGTCCGGTGGCGAAGGCGTTCGGTGCCATCGTCGGGGAGACGTAGAGCCTCGGCATCGGCTGCCGCGCCTGCGTCGACAGGTCGCGGACGATCCGGTACATCACGGGCTGCTCGGCCTCGGAGACCGGGCGGGCCCGCATGGCGCGCAGGGCGAGCTTGTCGGAGTTCCAGTAGCTGTAGGCGTTGATGGCCAGGGCGATGACGAGCGCGATCACGAGGCCGCTGCGGCCCGCGATCAGCTGGCCGATGAGCAGCAGGAATGCGGACAGCCCGCCCAGCAGCAGGGCCGTCTTGAGGCCGTTGTAGTGCCGGTGACCCATCAGGTCGCTCGCTCCTTCGTTCGGTGAGGTACCACCACGCCTACCGGCACAACGCCGGTCCGCGCGCCCTCGGTTCCCGATCGGCGTCCGCTCACCGCGGAAGCCCGGGGACGAGGCCGGCGACGAACTGCGGCCACACCGACAGGGCCAGGCACGCCGCCGCGGCGGCGCCCAGGGCCAGTCCCTCGGCGGGCCGTACCCGCCACGTCGGCACGCCGGACCGGGTCGATGTCACCAGGAGCGCTGCCCAGCGCAGGTAGTAGACGAGCCCCAGCGCGACGTTGGCGGCCGCGATCAGGGCGACGGGCCACACCCCGGCGTCCACCACCGGACGCACGGCCAGCACCTTGGCGACCAGGCCGACGATCCCGGGCGGGAGGCCGGCGAGGCAGGCCAGCCCGAACGCGAGGACCGCGGCCGCCACCGGCTCCCGCCGCGCGAGCCCGCGGTAGGCCTCGATCGTGTGCTCCTCCCCCGCCGGGTGATGCCGGGCGAGGACGACGACCACGGCGAAGACGGCGAGGGTGGCCGCCACGTACGCAGCGAGGTACCCGACGGCTGCCGCGGCCGACGACTGCGCCTGACCGGGACCGCCCGCTCCCGCCCCGGCGAGGGGGAGGATCACCCACCCGGCCTGCGCGACGGTCGACCAGGCCAACAGCCGAACGGCGACCCGCTGCCTGAGCGCGACGAGGTTCCCCACCGTCACGGTGATCGCCGCGAGTGCGCCGACCAGTGGTGCCCAACTGCCCGCCAGCGGCATGACGCCGACCGTCAGCAACACGACGACGGCCGCGGCTCCGGCCGCCTTCGAGACGGTGGCGAGGAAGGCCGCGATCGGCAGGGGCGCGCCCGCGTAGGTGTCCGGCGTCCACAGGTGGAACGGCACGGCCGAGAGCTTGAAGGCGATGCCGGCGACCGCCAGCAGGACGCCGAGGACGGCGACGGCCTTGACCCGCGGCGGCAGGCCGGGCTCGCCGAGCGCGGTGGCGATCCGCTCCAGGTGCGCCGAGCCGGTCGCCATGAGCAGGAGCGCCGATCCGAGCAGCAGCAGCCCGAGCGAGGTCAGCGCCGTGAGCAGGAACGTCACCGCCGCCTGGGCGCCCTGCGGGTCACGCCGGAGGGCGACGAGTCCGACGGCGGGCAGTGTCGCCGTCTCGAACGCGACGACGAGCGTGGCGAGGTCGCGCGCACCGGCGAGCGCGACGGCCCCGGCGACCGCCGAGAGCAGCAGCACGTGGTGCGGGACCCGGGCCCGCGCGCCGGGGCCGTCCAGCGTCAGCAGGAGACAGACGACGGCGGCGCCGATGGTGACGGCCTGCAGGGCGAGCGTGAGCGGCGACACCACGAACGAGCAGGCGGACAGCTGCAGACCGCTGCCGGGCACGCAGGCGGTGGCGCGATCGGTGCCGTCGGCGGCGAGCGCGACCACGGCAGCGCCGGCGGCGAGCAGCCCGGCGAGGGCGACGACGTCGTACACCGCTCGCAGGCTGCCGCGCTCGTCACGGCCCCGTCGGGGCGGGGCGACCGCGTCCAGGAGCAGGACCAGGAGGGCGGCGACCAGCGGCGCCGCGGCCGGGGCGACCGCGAGCGGGTCGAGCGCCTGGACGCCGGGGAGGCCTCTCACGGCGCACCTCCCCCGAGGCCGCCGAGCAACGCGCGCACCGCCGGACCGGTGACGTCGAGCAGCAGCCAGGGCAGGACGCCGAGCACGGCGACGGCCACGACGAGCGGACCGGCCACGCTCGCCTCGTGGGCGGTCGCGTCGCCCATCGTGACCGGCGCCGGGACCCCCGGCAGGCCCGCGTCGGCCCGACGGGAACCCGCGCCCGGCCCGTCCGAGGGCAGCGGACCGTGCCAGACGAGCCGCAGCACGCGCAGCAGGTACGCGGCGGCGACGGCCGTGCCCACGGCCGCGAGCACGGCGAGAGCCCGGGCGCCGGGACCGAGGGCGGTCGAGCTCCAGGCACCGGCGATCGCGAGCAGCTCGCCCCAGAAGCCCGCCAGGCCCGGCAGCCCGAGCGCGGCGAGCGCGCCGAAGGCCAGCAGCCACCCCAGCCGGGGGAGCCGGTCACGCAGGTCGGGGCCGATGACCGCGAGGTCGGCGCTGTGATGCCGGTCCTTGAGGGCGCCGACGACGAGGAACAGCAGGCCCGTCACCAGGCCGTGGGCGACGTTCGCGAACAGGGCCCCCTGCAGGCCGACGGCGGTGAGCGAGGCCACGCCGAGCAGCACGAAGCCCATGTGGGCCACCGACGAGAACGCCACGAGCCGCTTGAGGTCGCGCTCGACGTAGCAGGCGAGGCCGCCCCAGAGGATGCCGGCGACCCCGAGCGCGCCGAGCAGCGGGGCGAGCTCCCTGACACCGTCGGGCACGATCGGGACGGCCACCCGCACCAGGCCGTAGGTGCCGAGCTTGAGCAGCACGCCGGCGAGCAGCACCGAGCCGCCGGTCGGGGCGATCGTGTGGGCCGGCGGCAACCAGGTGTGCAGGGGGAACATCGGCGCCTTGACCGCCAGGCCACCGATGATCAGCGCGGCCGCGACGACCTGCTCCGTGGTGCTGAGTGCCTGGCCGCCGTCAGCCCCGGCGGCACGGGCGGTGAGGACGTCCATGTCCGTCGTGCCGTTGCGCAGGGCGACGAGGAGCAGGCCGAGCAGCATGACGGCGGACCCGAGCGCGGTGTACAGGATGAAGCGGTTGGCGGCGTCGCGGCGGGCGGGCTCCCCGCGGGGATCGGACGAGCCGAGCGCCCGGTAGGCGGACGTCTGCTCGTCGTCGCCCCAGAAGGCCACGACGAACCACATGGGCACGAGCACGACCTCGAACGCCACGAAGAAGAGCAGCAGGTCCCGTGCGGTGAACGTGGCGATCGCGCCGCACTCCACGACGAGGTAGCAGGCGAGCAGTCCGTGGACCCGCCCGGCGACGGGCCGGATGCGGACGGCGTGCCAGCAGACGAGCAGGGTGAGCAGCGCGCTGAGCAGGATCAGCGGCATCGAGACACCGTCGAGCGCGAGGTGGGCACGGATCCCGAGGGCCGGGACCCACGCCGCGTCGACCTCGAGGGCGGGATCCCGCCCGTCGTACGGGGCGCCGGCGACCGCCGTCCCGATGGCCAGCACGAGGGTGAGGGCCGCCACGGCGGTGGCGAACCTGGCGGCCGAGGTCTCGCCGGTGCGCCGCAGGACGAGCAGGACGACGGCGCCGGCCAGGGGGACGGCGACGAGGGCGGGCAGCAGCCAGGCCTGGTGGACGCCGGTCACGAGATCACCACCCCGACGACACCGACGACGACGGCGCCGACGGCGAGCCATGCGAGGTAGCCGGTGGCGAGGCCCGACTGGGCGCGGGCGAGCAGCACGGAGCCCCACCGCGACAGGACCGGCACGGCCCGGACGTAGCCGTCGACGACGTCGCGGTCGCCGGCGCCCACGAGGCGGGCGAGGGCACCGTACGGACGGACGACGAGCGCGGCCTGGACCTCGTCGAGTCGGTACCCCTCCCGGAGGAACGTGCGCAGGCGCACCGGGAGGGTGAGGGCGGCGTCGCGATGCGGGGCCGTCGTGGCGGCGCGCAGGCCCCAGGTGAGGCCGGCGATCGCGAGCGCGGCGCCGGCCACGGCCGTGAGCAGGTCGACGTGCACGTCGCGGACGGCGTCCGGCGGGTGGGCGAGCACCAGGCCGAGGAGCACGGTCGGGACGCCGAGCGCCCACAGCGGCAACGTCATGGCGGGCGGCAGCACGGCACCCTGACCGTGGACCTCCACGGCCTCGTCGCCACCAGGATGCGTGTCGGGATCCGCGTCCTGGTCGGCGGCGGGGACCACCCTCTCGGGCACGTCCGGCGGGTCGCCGAGGGCCACGACCGCGAGCGCACGGCCGGCGTAGGCCCCGGTCACCAGCGTGGTGAGCAGGCCGCTGACGAGGACGAGCTGGGCGGGCCAGCCGAGGGTGTCCGTCGCCGCCTCCGCCGCCGAGAGCACGGCCTCCTTCGACCAGAATCCCGACAGCGGCGGGATCCCGGCGAGCGCCAGGAGACCCACCGCGAGCAGGGCGGCCAGCGGCGGATGCGTGATCCGCAGGCCGCCCATGTCACGCAGCAGCGTCGAGCCGACGAGGTGCGCGACGCAGCCCGCCACGAGGAAGAGCAGCGCCTTGAACGCCCCGTGGCTGAGCAGGTGCAGGACGGCGGGGGCACCGGCGTCCGCGCCCCGCGCGACGGCGACGCCGCCGAGCATGTAGGCCACCTGGCTCACCGTCGACCAGGCGAGCAGGCGCTTGAGGTCGTCCTGCGCGACGGCGGCGAGCGCAGCCCCGAGCATCGTCACGGAGGCGATGACGGCGGCCACGGTCAACGCGGCGGGCGCGGCGAGGAACAGCGGCAGGAGCCGGACGACGAGGTAGACGCCGGCGGCGACCATGGTGGCGGCGTGGATCAGCGCCGAGACCGGGGTCGGACCCTCCATCGCGTCGGGCAGCCAGGTGTGCAGCGGGAACTGGGCGGACTTGCCGGCGACGCCCGCGAGCAGGAGCAGTGCCGCCGCGACCGCCGTCGCGGGGGCCAGCGACGGCGCGGCGGCGAGCACGCCCGGGATGGAGGTCGTGCCCGTCGCCGCGAGGAGCAGCACCACGGCGAGCAGCACCCCGAGGTCGCCGACCCGGGTGACGAGGAAGGCCTTCACGGCCGCGGCTCGAGCCGCCGCACGTTCGCTGTGGTGACCGACGAGCAGGTAGGAGCAGGCGCCCATCACCTCCCAGCCGAGCAGGAGCAGGACGAGGTCGTCGGCGTGGACGACGGTCATCATCGCGGCCGTGAACAGGGAGACGGTGGCGGCGTAGGCGGGGTACCGGGTGGGGGCCTGCTCGACCGGGTCGTCCGGGATCTCGGCGAGGTAGGCCGTCGAGTAGACCTGCACGCAGAGCGCCACCAGGCCCACCATGACGGCGACGGTGGCGCTCAGCGCATCGGCCCGCAGGTCGAGGCCGATGCGGACGGAGCCGAGGTCGAGCGTCCCCAGGAAGGGGATCCGGCCGGCGGCGCGACCGGTGTACACGGCCCAGGCCTCGACGAGCGCCGCCGCGAACGTCGCCACCCCGCCGAGCACGGCCCACTCCCGGCCCCACACCGGGCTGCGGCGGGCGAGCGGCAGCCCGACGACGGCCACGAACGCCGGCAGCACGACCGTGCTGGTGGCGGCGGTGCTCGCGACGCTCACCGCGGGTCCCCGGTCGGCAGCGGATCGCCCGCCGCGGGGTCCTCGCTGTACGTGGGCGAGGCCTCGCCCAGCTCGCGTACGGCGGCGAGATCGCTCGTCCGGCGGACGCGGAACAGCTGGAGGACCACGGCGAGGGCGAGCCCGACCTCGGCGGCGGCGATGGTCACCGCGAAGACGGTGAGCACCTGCCCCGAGAGCAGCGGGTCGGCCGCGGGCACGCTGCCCGGCGGCACCCCCGGCCGCTCGAGCGCGGCCAGCCCGCCCGCCGGCAGCGCGGATGCGGCGACGAACAGCACACCCGCAGCGGCGACCAGGAGCTCGGCGCCCACGAGCACGAGGACGGCGTTGCGCCGTGCGACCAGCCCGTAGACGCCCGCCCCTGCGAGCACCGCCGCGAGGATCACGGGCCCGGCGAGGTGGATCACGCGTCTCCTCCGACGGGCTCCGGGCGGGCCGGGGCCACGGCGTCGGGCGCCACCTCGGCGAGCGCCTCCTCGAGCCGGCCGAGGATCTCCGGGCCGTTCCGGCGCAGGCCGTCGTGGTGGTGGTCCGCGTCGTCGACGACGGTGACGCTCCCGGTCGTCTCCGCGGTGGCGCGCGAGAGGCCGGGGTCGACGTACATGTCGCGCTCGTAGACGCAGGCGACGACCGGGACGGTGTTCGCGGCGAGCCGGTCCCGGTGGTAGAGCGGCCGGTCCCAGCGCCGCTCCGCGAGCAGGTCGGCGACGTCGGCCAGCGGCACGAGCGCCGGGTCGGCGCGCACGCTGTCCCGGTACACGTTCTCCCCCGTCAGCGGCAGCAGGCCGTCGACCGGCTCGCGCGGCGGCCCCTCCGCCGCCCGCACCCGGTCGGAGGACCACGCCGTCACCACGCCGGGCTCGCCGCAGCAGGCCTCGTGCAGGACGGCGTACAGCGGAGCCGTCGCGTAGGAGACCTGCGCGGCGACGTCAGTGAGGAACGTGTCGGACAGCCGCCGGTCGGGCGCGGCCCAGGCGTCCTCGGCGAGCCGCGCGACGAGGTCGGGTCCGCCGGCGCTGCCGAGGACGTGGCCGACCTCCTGCAGGCGCCCGACCGTGAGGCGCTCGCCGGTGGGCAGTCGTTCGTCGGCCCCGTCGAGCAGGTGCCGGGCGACGTCGGCGAGCACGGCGCGGGCCTCGGGATGGTCTTCGTCGAGCTCCGCGGTCCGGCGGTCGACGGCGCGGCGGGTCGCCCGGTAGACGTCGTCCAGGTGGACGCCGACGGGCGGGATGCCGCCCGTGACGTAGGCGGCGCGCAGCCCCTGGGGCGCGAACGAGAGGTACGTCCACACGCAGAAGCCGCCGAAGGACTGCCCGAGCACCGTCCACGGCTCGTCGCCGAGCAGGTGCCGCCGCAGTGCCTCGGCGTCCTGGACGATGGCGTCGGCGCGGAAGTGGGCGAGCCGCTCCGCCGCGGCGGCCGGGTCGAGACCTCTCAGCGCGTGCCGGTCCTGCCGCGTCGACAGCCCGGTCCCCCGCTGGTCGAGCAGGACGACGCGGTACCGGCGCAGGGCCCACGCCAACCAGCCCGGCCCGTCCGCCCCCGGCCGGGGCGACCGCCCACCCGGGCCGCCCTGCAGGAAGAGCAGGTAGGGCAGGTCCTCGTCGACCAGGTCGGGAGCGCGCACCTCGCGCGCGTAGACCCGGATCGTTGGGTCCTCCCGCCGGAGGTCGAGCGGGTCGACCGGGTCGAGCGGGTCGAGCGGGACCTCCAGGAGGTGGTCGCCGGTGAGAACGCGGCCGCCCGCGCGGGGATCGCCCCACCACCGGAGGTTCCCCGCCTGGGCTCCCGTCGGCGCCTTCACCGCCGATCCGGTCCTCGCGAGACGGCGAGCGCCGCGACGAGCGCCGCCAGGAGCAGCACGGAGAGCAGCTCGAACGGCAGCAGCCAGCCACCGAAGATGGCCTCCCCCAGGGGCCGCGCCGCACCACGGGCGAGGTCAGGGGTCACGGACGAGTCGCCGACGGCCACCGCCAGCGTCCCCCCGAGCAGCCCGGCGACGGCGACGCCGACGACCGCGGCGAGCAGGCGGCGCGGCGGGGCGGCGTCGAGGTCGGTGCGGACGCCGATGGGTGCGCGGGTCAGCATCAGCGCGAAGAGGACGAGGACGACGACCGCGCCGACGTAGACGAGCAGCTGGACCAGTGCCACGACCTCCGCGCCCAGCGCCAGGTAGACCCCGGCCAGCGAGCCCAGCGCGACGACCAGCCACAAGGCGGCGTGCACGACCTGCCGGCTGGTCACGGCGAGCACGCCGGACGTGGCCGCGAGCAGGGCGAACGCGGTGAAGACGACCTCGGCCGCGCTCACGCCGGACGCCCTCGCGCCGGCCGGCGGGGCTGCGCCGCCTCCTTCGGCTCGGGCGCGCCCGGGTCGGGCTCGGGGGGCGGTGGCGATCCGGCGGCCCAGCCGGCGAGCCGCTCCTTCTCGTGCAGCAGGTCGCGGATGTCGAGCTCGGAGTACTCGAACGACGGGCTCCAGAACAGCGCGTCGAACGGGCAGACCTCGATGCAGATGCCGCAGTACATGCACAGCGAGAAGTCGATGGCGAAGCGGTCGAGCACGTTCCGTTGCCGCTCACGGCCGCCTTCGACGGCGGGCAGCGTTTCCTTGTGGGAGTCGATGTAGATGCACCAGTCCGGGCACTCCCGCGCGCAGAGCATGCAGACGGTGCAGTTCTCCTCGACGAGCGCGATGACACCCCGGCTGCGCGGCGGCAACTCGGGCTCGACGTCCGGGTACTCCTGCGTGCCCGCGGGGCGGAGCAGGGCCCGGGCGGTGGTGGCGAGCCCGCGGACGAGCCCGAGGCCGGCACCGGTGGAGCCGGAGGTCGGTGGGGGCTGCGTCGCGTCCACGGCCTGCATCCTGCCCTGCCGCACCGACGCCGCGCGAGCGTGTCCGCCCCCGGTTGTGGACGACATCACCTCGTCCCGCCGCCTGTGGACGGCGCTCAGCCGCGGGCGACGACGACCACGGTCGTCAGGGCGAGCTGCGCGAGCGCCACCGGCACCAGCACGCCCCAGGCGAGGCGCTGCAGTTGGTCCTCCCGCAGCCGCGGCCAGGAGACCCGCAGCCAGATGACGACGACGGCGACGAGCGCGGTCTTGACCAGCGTCCACAGCGGCCCGAGCACCTCGGACGCCGGACCGCGCCATCCGCCGAGGAACAGCACGGCGACCAGCGCGGAGAGGACGACGATGCCCGCGTACTCGGCCAGCAGGAACAGGGCGAAGCGCAGTCCGGAGTACTCGGTGAACGGCCCGACGACGAGCTCGGAGTCGGCGATGGGCATGTCGAACGGCGGCCGCTGGAGCTCCGCCAGCCCCGCCACGAGCAGCACGAAGCCCGCCGGCGCCTGCCACAGCAGCCACCACGGCCGCCACGCCTCGGCGATGCCGACCAGCGACAGCGTGCCGGCGGCGATCGCGACACTGCTGGCCGCCAGCACCAGCGGCAGCTCGTACGCGAGCAGCTGCGCCGCGGACCGCATCGCACCCAGCAGCGCGTACTTGTTCGCGCTGGCCCAGCCCGCCATCAACGTGCCCAGGACGCCGACCGCGCTCGCGGCGAGCACGAACAGCAGCCCGGCGTCCAGGTCGGCACCGACGAGCGACGGCGACAGCGGGATCGCGGTCAGCGCCACGAGGTAGGGGACGAGGGCGACGCCGGGCGCGATCGAGAACACCGGACGATCCGCCGCCGTCGGGACGATCGCCTCCTTCTGGGCGAACTTCACGCCGTCGGCGACGAGCTGCGCCCACCCGTGGAAGCCGCCGGCGTACATCGGCCCGAGCCGGCCCTGCATGTGCGCCATGACCTTGTGCTCGGTCTGCCCGACGAGCAGCGGCAGGACGAGGAACGCGACGACCACGAGAACGGCGCGCACGACGACGTCGAGCACCAGGCCGGCGTCAGGCATCGCCGTCCTCCGACGCGGTCGTGTCGTCCGCCGCGGTCGTGTCGTCCGCCGCGGTTCTGG
>DASQJO010000349.1:0-8418 GCA_035630955.1 Kineosporiaceae bacterium | reverse complement strand
CCCGGGCCCGGCGCCGCGACGTCGAGAGCAAGGCCGAGCGGGTCCAGGCCGCGCTGCGGGCCCCGGCGCTGCGTCAACCGGCGCAACGACGAGGCGCTCGCCCTGCTCGGCGGCGGAGCCTCGCCGCTGGTCGAGCTCGTGCTCAGGCTGCAGCGCGCGATGGATCTCGCCACCCTCGGCCGCCTCGACGACCTGGACCGCGAGCTGACCACGTGCCGGCTGCTCGCCGCCGAGGTGCGGTCGCCCGAGCTGTCGGCGCAGGTCGGGTACACCGAAGCGGGGCTGGCGATGCTTCGGGCGCAGTGGGACCGCGCGCTCGCGCTGGGGCGGCGGGCGACCGAGGAGATAACGCGCACGAGCCGGCCCGACGCCCCCTGGTCGGTGTTCGCCGCGCGCTGGGGCGTGCTGCACGCCCGGGGTCGCTCCGGGGAGCTGGCCGCCGAGCTCCTCGAGGTCGCGGCGGACCCGGCGTTCACGTCGCTGCGCGCCGCGGCCGCGGTCGCCGTCCTGGACGCCGGGGACGAGGCGGGGGCGCGCGACCTGGCGGCGCGGTGGTTCGAGCCGCCGCCGGAGGACTGGACGTGGATGGTCCAGGTGGCCTGCTGGGCGGAGCTCTCGGCGCGCATCGGCGCCCCCGACCCCGCCGTGCTGCGGGATCTGCTCCTGCCCTGCTCGGGGCTGCTCGCCGTGGCCGGCAGCGTGCTCGACTGCGGCGGCTCCGTCGACGCCCTGCTCGCCGGACTGTCGCTCCGGCTGGGAGACGTCGAGGAGGCCCGGCGCCACGCGGTCGCGGCCCAGCGCCAGGAGACGACCCTCGGACTGCGCGCCTGGCACGACCGGACGGCCGGTCTCGTCGCCGCCACGCGCTGATCAGTCGCCGGAGGACGAGGGGCGGAGGAAGGTGACCTCGCGGGTGTCGCCGAAGGCCGTCACCAAGGTCCGGGCCGGCTCGGTGCGGGCCACGACGACACCGTCGCGCAGCACGAGGTAGCGCGGCGTCACCCGGCGGAGGGCGTCCTCCGGCGTGGGGGCGTCGAACACGACGAGGCTCGCCGGTCCGCCGACCCGGACGCCGCCGCTGTCGACCCCGAGCGCCTTCGCCGGATTCGTAGTGATCATCTCGAGCAGGTAGGGCAGCTCGGTGGCGCCGCTCATGTGGCCGAAGTGCGCGAGCACGAACGCCGCCTGCGCCGGGTCGCCGTAGCCGAGCGGGTACCAGGGGTCCATCACCGAGTCGTGGCCGATCGCGACCTCGACCCCGGCGGCGATCAGCTCCTTGACCCGGGTGTGGCCACGCCGCACGGGCCCGGTGTCGAACCGGCCCTGCAGCACGGAGTTGTCCAGCGGGTTCGTCACCATGTGCAGCCCGGCGCGGGCGATGTTCGTGACGAGCCGGTTCGCGTAGGCCGCGTTGTAGGAGTGCATCGCCGTCGTGTGGCTCGCCGTGACGCGGCCGCGCATCCGGCGCCGGATCGTCTCCGCCACCATGACCTCGACGAACCGGGAGTGGTCGTCGTCCGTCTCGTCGCAGTGGATGTCGACCCGCAGGCCGAACTCGTCCGCCAGGTCGAACGCGAACGTCACGGACCGGACGCCGTCCTCGCGGGTCAGCTCGAAGTGCGGGATGCCGCCGACGACGTCCGCGCCGTGGTCGACCGCGCGGCGCATGAGCGCCTCGCCGCCCTCGTAGCCGTAGACGCCCTGCTGCGGGAACGCGACGAGCTGCAGGTCGACGACGCCGCGGAACTCCTCCCGCAGCACCGACAGCGCGGTGAACGCCCGGAAGGTCGGGTCGCAGACGTCCACGTGGCTGCGCACCGCCTGGACGCCGTTGGCGAGCTGCCACAGCAGCACCTCGCGGGCACGGGCGTGCACGTCCTCCTCGGTGAGGGTCTTCACGCGCTCCGCCCAGACGGCGATGCCCTCGAACAGGGACCCGCTCGCGTTCGGCCGCGGCTGGCCGACCGTGAGGACGGCGTCGAGGTGGATGTGCGGCTCGACCAGCGGCGGCGTGACGAGCCGCCCCTCGAGGTCGACCACCTCGGCATCCTGCGGCTCGAGCCCCTCCGCGAGCGCGTGCACCCGGCCGTCGGCGACGCCGATGTCGACGACGCCGTCCCGGCCCAGCAGGCGGGCGTTGCGCAGCAGCAGGTCCACTCGTCCTCCCCTTCTCGCGTCAGGACCCGACGCCGGCGAAGGCGGCGAGCACGCGGCGCAGCGCGACGCCGCTGCGGTCGGAGCGTACGTGGAGCTCGTCGCGCAGCCGCAGCGGCAGCCCCCGGACGGTCATGGCCCGCTGCAGCACGAGGTCCTCGGCGAGCACCGCGACCTCGAAGGCCACCTCGTCGGCGACGACCTCGGCCGGCGGTACCGCGACGCCGCCGATGCCGTGGAGCAGCATCTTCGTGTAGATCCGGGTCGAGTCTGCCGCCTCGGGCTGGAGCAGGAAGAGGATGGTCTTGACCGCGCCCGCGTCGAGCTCCTCCAGGCGCAGCGAGAGCTGGAACGGCCAGCGGTAGGTGTACGTTGCCCGGCGCCGCTGGCGCAGGGGCCGGACGCCGGCCGCGACGCCGGGATCGCCGGGGTTGTCGAACCACTGCTCCTGCACACTGGTCAGGCCGTCGTCCGTGCGGGTGACCTCGAAGGGCTCGACGTAGGTCTGCTCGGCGGCGCCGAAGGTCCCGTCGTGGACGAACGGGAAGTGCGCGACGTCGAGGAAGTTCTCCGCCAGCACCCCGGCGGGGCTCGCGGAGCGCTCGGGCACGAGCCAGCCGTGCGCGTACTGCGGGTCGTCCTCCTCGGGGACCTCGAGCAGCGGCGCGCGCGGCGGCTCGGGGGCGACGAGGACGACGCCGAAGCGCTCGGCGACCGCGGCGGCAGGCGCCGCGCCGTCGAGCGGCCGGACGTCGACGCGCTCGGCCGACGCCGTCACCTCGTACGTCTCGCCGAGCAGGCGGACCGTGGCGGGCAGCTCCGTGACCAGCGCGACCGGATGCCACCCGGAGCGCAGGCCGGGGTCGACGTTGGTCAACAGGTGCTCCTCCGCGCGCCGGTCGGGCCCGGCGCTCTCCTGCTCCGGATCATCCGGAGCGACCCAGACGACGCCGTCGTCCTCGCGCACCCCCCACGGCGTCCGGAGCCGGGCGCGCGGCGGGACCGCGGCGTCCGGGCCGTTCGAGGGGATGACCGCGCATGCACCGTCCGCGCCGAACTCCCACCCGTGTTACGGGCAGCGCAGGCGGCCGCCCTCGAGCGTGCCGTGCGCGAGCCGGACGAGCCGGTGCGGGCAGCGCGCCTCGACGACGACGACGGGGGCTCCGGACGACGGCCGGTAGGCCACCCAGCGAACCCCGCCCGCCTCCGCCTCGACGGGCGTGACGCCGACGGCGCCGGAGTCGGCGAGCGGGTACCAGCCGGCGTCCTGCATGGGCCCAGTCTCACCGGGCGTCGTAGGGCGCGTCGAGGGGCCTGTCAGCGGGGCCGGGGGGCCCTAGAGTGGGGGACGACCAGGAGTAGCGGTCGAAGCGCGGTCGTGCTTCCGTTGTCCTTGCGGAACGACGCCCGTTTCGTCCCAGATCTCGAGACGGCGCTGGGGAGCGGCCCACATGACCACCACGTTCGAGCGCACCACAGCCGCCGACCGGCCCTTCGCCGTGCCGGTCGTGCGGGCCAAGTCCGGCCCGCGCTGGCTCGCGCTCATCACGACCACCGATCACAAGCTGATCGGTTACATGTATCTGGTCGTGTCGTTCGCGTACTTCCTCCTCGCGGGCGTCATGGCCCTGCTGATCCGGGCCGAGCTGTTCTCCCCCGGCATGCAGGTGCTGGGCACGAAGGAGGAGTACAACCAGCTCTTCACCATGCACGGCACGATCATGCTGCTGTTCTTCGCGACGCCCACGTTCGCCGGTCTGGCCAACGCCGTCATGCCGCTGCAGATCGGCGCGCCGGACGTGGCGTTCCCGCGGCTCAACGCGCTGTCCTTCTGGCTGTTCTTCTTCGGCGGACTCATCGCGACCGGTGGGTTCCTCCTGCCCAACGGCCCGGCGGACTTCGGCTGGACCGCCTACACGCCCCTGTCGACCGAGCTCGGCTCCCCCGGCTACGGCCCCAACCTGTGGATCGCGGGCCTCGCGCTCAGCGGGTTCGGCACTATCCTCGGGGCGGTCAACTTCATCACGACCATCGTCTGCATGCGGGCGCCGGGCATGACGATGTGGCGGATGCCGATCTTCACGTGGAACACGCTGATCACGTCGATCCTCGTCATCATGGCGTTCCCCATACTGGCGGCCGCCCTGCTCGCGCTGCTCGGGGACCGCGTGCTCGACATGCACATCTTCCGGGCCGAGGACTACGGCCCCATCCTGTGGCAGCACCTGTTCTGGTTCTTCGGCCATCCCGAGGTGTACATCATCGCCCTGCCGTTCTTCGGGGTGATCACCGAGGTGCTGCCGGTGTTCTCCGGCAAGCCGGTGTTCGGCTACCGGAGCCTGGTGTTCGCGACGATCGCCATCGCCGGCCTCTCGGCGGCGGTGTGGGCCCACCACATGTACGTCACGGGCCAGGTGGCGCTGCCGTTCTTCGCCCTCATGACGATGCTCATCGCAGTGCCGACGGGGATCAAGTTCTTCACCTGGATCGGCACGATGTGGCAGGGGCAGGTCGTCTTCACGACCTCGATGCTGTTCGCGATCGGGTTCCTCATCACGTTCCTCTTCGGCGGTCTCACCGGCGTCATCCTGGCCTCCCCCCCGATGGACTTCCACGTCTCGGACAGCTACTTCGTGGTCGCGCACTTCCACTACGTGGTGTTCGGGACCGTCGTGTTCGCGCTCTTCGCGGGGTTCTACTTCTGGTGGCCGAAGTGGACCGGCACGATGCTCGACGAGCGGCTGGGGAAGGCGAACTTCTGGCTGCTCTTCATCGGGTTCCACACGACCTTCTTCATTCAGCACTGGCTGGGCGTCGAGGGCATGCCGCGCCGGTACGCCGACTACCTGCCGGAGGACGGCTTCACGACCTACAACCGGATCTCCACGGTCGGCTCGTTCATCCTCGGCGCCTCGATGATCCCGTTCCTGATCAACATCTACGTCACCTGGCGGCGCGGCGAGCGCGTGACGGTCGACGACCCGTGGGGCACCGGCCGCTCGCTGGAGTGGGCGACGAGCTGCCCGCCGCCGCGGCACAACTTCGACTCCATGCCGCGGATCCGCTCCGAGTCGCCGGCGTTCGACCTGCACCACCCGGAGCTCGCGGCGATGAACCAGGTGTCGCCGCAGGACGACAGCGCCGGGCGCAAGATCTTCGGGGACGCCGAACGCGGCCCCGACCACGACACCGACGAGTTCGGCCACACCCAGGCCAAGCGCGACTGAGCCGGCTCAGACGGCGGGGACCTGCTGCGTCACGCAGTGGACGTTCCCGCCGCCGAGCAGGATCTCCCGGCCGGGGACCGGGACGACGCGGCGGTCAGGGAACAGCGCGGCGTAGGTCGCGAGCGCGGCCTCGTCGTACGGGTCCTCGAAGACGGGCACGACGACCGCCTCGTTGCCGATGTAGCAGTTGACGTACGAGGGTGCCAGGCGGCCGCCGGCCGGCCGGGGCTGCGAGCCCTCGACCACGTCGAGCCCGTCGGCCTCCTCCTGCGTGATCGTCAGCGGGCCGGGCTGGTGCAGCAGCACGACCTCCAGCGCCCTCCCCCGCGCGTCCGTGGCCGACCGGAGCACCTCCAGCGCCTCCGCGGACCGCTCGTACTGGGGGTCCGAGGTGTCGTGCGTCCAGGTGAGGACCACGACCCCGGGTGCGACGAAGCGGGCCATGTTGTCGACGTGCCCGTCGGTCTCGTCGAGGTGCACACCGCGCGGGATCCAGACGACCTTCTCCAGGCCGAGGTGGTCCGCGAGGTGCCGCTCGATCTGCTCCTGGGAGAGGTCCGGGTTGCGGTTGGGGTTGAGCAGGCATTCCGACGTCGTCAGCGCCGTGCCCTCGCCGTCCACGTCGAAGGAGCCGCCCTCCATCACCAGCGGCGGCTGGTAGCAGTCGACGCCTACCAGCTCGGCGATCTTCTGGCCGAGGACGTCGTCGTCGTCCCAGGGGAAGAACAGGCCGCCGCAGCCCGCCCCAGGCGTTGAACCCCCAGTCCACGGCACGCAGGCCGCCGGCCCCGTCGACGACGAAGGACGGCCCGCTGTCGCGCACCCAGGCGTCGTTCGTGGAGGCCTCCACCACACGCACGGCCGACGGCAGACGCCCGCGCGCGTTCCGCCACTGACCTCGGGAGACCACGACCGTGACCGGCTCGCTCGCGGCGATCGCCTCCACCAGGCGGACCCACGCGGCCTGTGCCGGCTTGCCGCCGTGGCGCCAGGTGTCGGGGCGTTCGGGCCAGACGAGGTAGCAGCCGTCGTGCCGCTCCCACTCCGCCGGCATGCGGAAGCCGTCCTCACGGGGTGTGCCGGGCAGAACGCGAGGCATGGGGCTCCTTCCAGGGTCCGGCGTCCGGCAGGGCACGCTAGCAACCGCACAATGGACCCGTGACGACCGAGCGGGGCACCGAACTCCCCGCGCCGGACGCCGACCGCCCGCGGGTCGTCGCCGAGGTCTGGATCGTCCTCGCGCTGTCGCTCGGCCAGTCCGCCGTCTACGCGGTCATCAGCCTGCTGGCGGCGCTGACCCGGGGGCCGCTGTCGAGGGCGACCGCGACGGTCAACGCCTCGCAGAGCCCCCGGCCCTACCTCGACCTCACGTACCAGCTGGCCGGCATCGTCTTCACGCTCGTCCCGGTCGCCCTCGCGCTGTGGCTGCTGGCGGGCGATCGCACCGACGTCCCCGTGACGCGCCGGCTGGGACTGGACCGGACCCGGCCGCTCGCCGATCTCGGCTCCGGGGTGCTGCTCGCGGCCGTGATCGGGCTGCCCGGCATCGCGCTCTACTTCGTCGGTCACTCCCTCGGCATCACGGCCCGGATCGTCCCCGCCGCGCTCAACGCGTACTGGTGGACGGTCCCCGTCCTGATCCTGCAGGCGGTCAAGAACGCCGTGCTCGAGGAGGTCGTCGTCGTCGGCTACTTCGTCACGCGACTGCGGCAGCTCGGCCTCGGGCGGTGGCCCACGACCTTCGCCAGTGCCCTGCTCCGCGGGTCCTACCACCTCTACCAGGGCTTCGGCCCGTTCCTCGGCAACGCCGTCATGGGCGTGGTGTTCGCGGAGTGGTTCCAGCGGCGCGGCCGCGTGCTGCCGCTGATCGTGGCGCACACGATCCTCGACGTCGTGAGCTTCGTCGGCTACCAGCTGTTCCGGTCCGTGCTGCACCTGCCGTGACCGTGCGTGGAAGCGATTGCAGCTGCACGTGCCCGGGACTAGGTTGGACGGCTTAGGTCGCGGGTCGTCGGGGTCGTCGCGGGGTCGTGGGCGGGACGACGTGACAGGAGCGCGACGGTGGGTTCGTGGGCGATGGTCCCCCTGACGGTCGCCCTGACCGTCGGCACGGTGGCGATCTGCTGGCTGCTCGCGTGGCTCGCCCTGCTCGTCGTCTTCGCCTGGCTCGTCCGCCGGCGCGCCGACGAGGCGACCCTGCGCGTGCTCGTCCGGCTGGCCCAGGCGTGGCGGATGCCGGGCGGCCCGTTCAGGGCGCTGGAGGACGCCGGCCGACGGCGCCACGAGAGCGGGACCTGATCAGGCCAGCCGGTGCCGGGCGTCCTCGAACCGCGCCCGTACCTCGAGCACCGGGCCGATCGCGTCGATGCGGGGCTCGACGAGGCCGGCGTCCGACGCGACGGCGAGCTCGCCGAGCCGCTGCGCGGAGCTCTCGAGGTCCCGGACGCCGGTGCCCGCGAGGGCGAGCGCGGCGGCGCCGAGCACGGAGGCGTCCGACACGGCGACCGGCCGCAGTGGCGTCCGGAGGGTGTCGGCGAGCAGCTGGCGCCAGGCCGGGTCGACGCTGCCGCCGCCGACGAGCAGCGGGACGCCGGCGTCGGCGCCGGTCTCGCCCACGGCGTCCCAGGCGTCGGCGATCGTGCAGGCGACGCCGGTGAGCGCGGCGCGCAGCAGTGAACGGCGGTCGTGCTCCAGGCCGAGGCCGGTCCACGCCCCGCGCAGGTGGGGGTCGAGCCACGGCGTCCTCTCGCCCGCGAGGTGGGGCAGGAAGACGGGGTCGTGGCTGCCGGCGCCGAGGGGTGTGCGCACGGCGGCGAGGGCCTCGTCCCAGCCGGCGCCGAGCCAGCTGAGCACGCGCTCGAGGACCAGACCGGCGGACAGGACGCCGCCCATCCGGTACCACCCGCCCAGCGTCTCGGGCCTCCCCAGCGGCAGCGCCGAGCGGTAGGTCGAGGTGACGAGGTGGGCTCCGGGCACGGCGGGATCGGCGAGCGGGACGACGACCTGGGCGCCGGTGCCGACGGAGACGAGACCGCGG
>DASQJO010000348.1:0-4515 GCA_035630955.1 Kineosporiaceae bacterium | reverse complement strand
GCCGGTACGGCGACGTCGGGCTGCTCGTCGAGACGGCGTCGAGCGCGGAGGCCCTGGCGCTCTGCGCCTGGGTGGCGGCCTCGGCGCCGGGCGTCCGGGCACGTCCCGGGCTCCGTTCGGTGCTGGTCGAACGGGACGCCGACGGCGCCGGCCCCGCCGAGGTGTCCGGGCTCGCGCGCGAGCTCGCCACGGCGTCCGTCGGGGACATCGGCGCCGACGGGGGCCGGGTGGTCGAGATCGCCGTCCGGTACGACGGCGAGGACCTGCCGTCGGTCGCCCGGCGCCTCGGGCTCGAGGTCGCCGAGGTGGTCGCCCGGCACGCCGCCCCGACGTACACCGTCGCCTGTCTGGGCTTCTCGCGGGGATTCCCCTATCTCGAGGGACTCGACCCGCTGCTGCGGCTGCCCCGCCGGGACACGCCGCGGGCGCGGGTGCCGGCCGGATCGGTGGCGATCGCGGCCGAGCAGGCCGGCATCTACCCGCAGGCGTCCCCCGGCGGCTGGCACCTGCTCGGCCGGACCGACGCGGTGCTCTTCGATCCCGACCGGGAGCCGCCCGCGCTGCTCGCGCCGGGCGACCGGGTGCGCTTCGTCCCGCGGGGGACGGCTTCGTGAGCGCGCTCCGCGTGCTGGAGCCGGGGCCGGCGACCGTGGTGGAGGACCTCGGCCGGCCCGGCCGCGAAGGGGAGGGGATCGCGCCCTCCGGCGCCTTCGACCGGGCCGCGCACGCACGCGCGCAGCGCCTCGTCGGCAACGCCGCCGGTGCCGCCGGGCTCGAGGTGCTGCTCGGCGGTCTGGCGGCGGTCGCCGAGAGCGACCTCGTGGTCGCCGTCACCGGCGCCGCCTGCCCCGTCGAGGTCGACGGCCGCGCGGAGAGCGGGGACGTCGCGCTCGTCGTCCGGTCGGGGGCCGTGCTGCGGCTGGGGACGGCGCGCTCCGGCCTGCGCGCCTACGTCGCGGTGCGGGGCGGGCTCGCCGTCCCGCCCGTGCTCGGGAGCCGGTCCTGGGACGCCGGGGGCCGCTTCGGCCCGCCGCCGCTCGGTGCCGGTGACGTGGTCCCGGTGGGCGGCGACGTCGCGGGCCAGCCGAGCTACGAGCCCGTCGTGCCGCCGCCCGGGGGGTCCTGGGAGCTCGCGCTGAGACTCGGGCCGCACGACGAGCTCCTCGACGGTGGTGGCTCGTGGGTGCGGGAGACCGCATGGCAGGTGCGTCCGGAGAGCGACCGGATGGGCGTCCGGCTGACCGCGGCGTCCCCGCCGCCCGCTGCATGGTTGCGGTCCGTGCCCGGGGGTCTGCCGAGCTTCCCCGTGGTCCCCGGCAGTGTGCAGGTGCTGCCCTCGGGGGATCTGGTCGTGCTGGGCCCGGACGCCGGGGTGACCGGCGGGTACGCCGTGATCGGGGTGCTCGAGAGCACCGGGCTCGACAACCTGGCGCAGGCGCCGCCCGGCGCGCGGCTGCGGCTGCTGCCCCGGACGCGACGGAGCCCCCGGCCGTAGTCGGGGGCTCCGTCGGAGATGGGCGTCAGTACCAGTAGCGGCGTCCGCCGACCGGACGGCCCATGCTGCCGGCGATGAAGAGGATCGCGCCGATGACCAGCAGGATCACGCCGATCGTCGTGAGGATCGAGATCTTCGCGAAGATCCCGATGAGAAGCAGGATCACGCCCAAGATGATCATTTCGTTGGTCTCCTGTCGCTAGGGGCTGATCACCGGATTCCCCTTTCGATCACTGCCGAAACATCACATGCATCCGGGCGTGTCATGTCCGTGCCCGTGTGCGTGCGGGCGTTCACCCCGGGTCGTTCGGCGTCGGGTCGTGCCGCCTGCGGCGCTTGGGCGCGGGACGGGCGGGTATGAGGCGGGTATGACGGATCGCACGCCCTTCGTCCCGCCCGACGAGCGCGCCCGGAGCGTGGGCGCGACCGGCGGCCTGCCGGGCGCCAACGCCGACCCGAGGACCGCCGAGCTGGCCCCGGAGGAGATCGAGTCCACCGTCGCCGCCTCCGATCTCCCCGGTGACGCGGCCCCCGACCCCGCCGACGAGCTCGCCGAGCGAGACGACTGACCCGCGCCTGACCTCTGTCAGGCGTCGCGCACGGAGTGCCCGAAGCGCGCGGCCAGCGGGGCGAGGTCGGGCACGCCGAAGCGCGCCACGAAGGCGTCGAACCGGGCGACCTTGTCGGGGCCGAAGCGCGCCAGCTGCCGCCGGGCCCGGAACGACGTGGCGAAGGTCGGCGGGTCGCTCTTGCTGTGGAACGTGTCCGCGTACATCACGAGCTCCTCCTCGGGGGTCCCCGCGAGGTAGTCGGCGACCGGGAGCGGGAGGTGCTCGCGGACGACGTCCTGCGTCGTCAGCCCGACACCGGTGTGGTGGGAGCAGAACCGGGCGAGCACCGGCGGGTAGCCCTCCTCGCGGAGGAGCTCCTCGCCGAGGACGCCGTGCCGCAGGTAGGCGGCGCGGTCGATGCGGCCGTGCTCGTCGTAGAGGCGGTAGACGCCGACGTCGTGGAGCAGGCAGCCGGCACGGACGAGCGCGGCGTCCAGCGGCTGGCGTCGTCGCTCGAGCAGCTGCGCGGCGACGGCGGCGACCACGACGCAGTGCGTGTGGACGAGGTCGAACGCGACCCGCGTCGGCGCGTGCCGCTGGTGGAGGGCGCGGATCTGCTCGTCCGACGGTAAATCAGGTGACGGGGGCGCCGTCGTGCTCGTAGCGTCATCGGCATGTGGAGCTGACGGGTTGGTCATCCGCCCACCTGGTGCCCGCCGCGAACGGCCGGCGCCCGCCCGAGGAGGCCCACGATGTTCTGATCCGCCTTCGCCGTGCCCATCGAGCCGATGCCGAAGGAGGACCCCGTGCCCAAGGACAAGCCCCGCCGCGAGCCGCGGAAGCCGAAGAAGAGCAAGGCCCCGGCGACCCCGCCGCCGCGCTGACCACCCGTCGTTCCTAGCCCGTGATCATGCAATCCGCGTTGATCAGTGGTCGAGTCGCCACAGATCGACGCGGATTGCATGATCACGTTCCTGAGAGTGTGGGGGTCAGGAGAACGGGGGGCGGTCGTCGAGGCGGACGGACAGACGGCCGGCCGCGCGCCACACACGCGCGAGGGCGTCCGTGTCCTCCGGCGTCACCAGGTTGCCCATGACGCGCAGCGCCAGCGTCATCAGCGCCCGCGAGCGCATCCCGACCGGCCCGGCGGCGGGCAGCAGCCCCGGCACCGTGAGCAGCCCGGCGAGCCGGCGGGCGATGGAGAACGCCTCGCCGTAGTGCGTCCGCAGCAGCGCGGGCCACGCGGCCGAGAGGTCGGCGTCCGGATCCGACCCGAGCTGCTCGGCGAGCAGCCGCCCGGTCTCCAGGCCGTAGTCGATGCCCTCCCCGTTGAGCGGGTTCACGCAGCCGGCGGCGTCCCCGACGAGCGCCCAGTTCGGACCGGCGACACCGGACACCGCCCCGCCCATCGGCAGCAGCGCGGACCACACCGCGCGCGGCTCGCCGTCGAGCTCCCACTCGTCGCGCCGCAGGCCGGCGTAGTAGGCGAGCAGGGAGCGCAGGTTGACGTCCGCCGGGCGGCGCGCGGTGGCCAGCGTGCCCACGCCGAGATTCACCTCGCCGTCGCCGAGCGGGAAGATCCAGCCGTAGCCGGACAGGAGCTCGCCCGAGCTTCCGCGCAGCTCGAGGTGCGAGGAGATCCACGGATCGTCCGCGCGGCCCGACTTCACGTACGCGCGGGCCGCGACGCCGTAGGCGGTGTCCCGGTGCCACGTGCGTCCGAGCGATCGGCCGAGCTGGGAGCGTGCCCCGTCCGCGACGACGAGGGTGCGGCAGGAGATCGTGCGACCTCCCGCGAGGACGACGCCTGTCACTCGCCCGTTCTCGACGACGACGTCGGTGGCCCGGCCCTGCTCCAGCGGGACGGCGCCCGCGTCGAGGGCGACCTCGCGGATCGCGGCGTCGAGCTCGAGGCGGGGCGCCGCGCCGCCGTGCTTCGGGAGGCTCCCGCCGGGCCACGGCAGGTACAGCTCGTGCCCGAAGCCGGCTGCCCGCAGGCCCCAGTTGACGGCGCGCCCGCGCAGCCAGTCGGCGAGGCCGAGGGCGCGCATCTCGGCGATCGCGCGCGGGGTCAAGCCGTCGCCGCACGGCTTGTCGCGGGGGAAGGCGGCGGCGTCGGCGAGCACCACCTCGCGGCCCGCGCGTGCGAGCCACGCCGCGGCCGCGCTCCCGGCGGGTCCGGCGCCGACGACGAGCACGTCGGTCGCGTCGGCGGTCGGCTCCACGCCCTCAGTGTCACCGGCGTCCCGGCCCGCCCGCCAACCGGCCCCTCGCCCGCCCCGTCCCGTCGTCGGCCACTTCTGGGCTGCCGTCGTGATCATCCTCCGAGGATGATCACCATGAGGGCCCAGAAGTGCCGGCGGTCAGGCGCGGTCGGGGAGGGAGGGCGCGCCGCCTTCGGGGTCGCGTGCGGGGGCGCCGGGGACGTCGATGCGCCCGGCGGTCCCGACGCCGAGAGCGAGCAGCAGC
>DASQJO010000347.1:0-3382 GCA_035630955.1 Kineosporiaceae bacterium | reverse complement strand
CGCTCCTGAGGTCGCCGCGGGCGGGTCCACAGTTCGTGCGCGAGCTCCATGAGCCGATCCTTCCATGATCGCGTGACACAGTGGCGACGTGAGAGACCCGCGTACCGTGCTCGTGCTCAACGGGCCGAACCTCAACCTGCTGGGCACCCGGGAGCCGGGGGTCTACGGGACGGCGACCCTGGCCGACGTCGAGGCGCTGTGCCGGCAGGAGGCCGCCCGCTACGGCCTGGCGGTGGAGGCGCGGCAGAGCAACCACGAGGGCGAGCTCATCGACTGGGTCCAGGAGGCCGGGCGCCGGCACTCGGACGGCGAGCTGGTCGGCGTCGTCCTCAACGCCGGAGCCTTCACCCACACGTCGGTCGCGCTGCGCGACGCCGTGAGCGGCACCGGCGTGCCCGTCGTCGAGGTGCACGTCTCGAACGTGCACGCGCGCGAGCAGTTCCGGCACCGGTCGTACCTGTCCGCGGTGGCGGCGGGGATCGTCGTCGGGTTCGGCGTCGACGGCTACGCGCTCGCCGTCTCCGGTCTCGCCCGCCGCGCCGGACTGGGCGTCCGGTAGGGGTCAGCGCCGCAGGTAGGCGTGCACCGTCTTGCCGTCGTCCGGGTGCTGCCGGACGTCGACACGCGCGGCCAGCTGCTGCACGAGCCGCAGCCCCCGGCCGGACGACGCGTCGTCCGCCGGCCACCCGCGGAAGGTCGGCAGCCGGTGGCTGTCGTCGCGGACGCCGATGTCGAGTACCGGGCCGAGCTCGTCGTGGTCGTGCAGCGCGAGCGTGACGACGACGGCGTGCCGGGTGTGCCGGACGGCGTTGCTGACCAGCTCCGTGAGCACGAGCTCCGCCGACTCCTGCTCGACGTCCCAGGCCCGCAACACGGCGGCGAGCCAGCGCCGGGCCAACGGGACGGCGATCTCCTGCGGGGGGAAGCGGCGCCTGGCGCGCTGCGGCGCCACCGAGTCGGAGGCATCCAGCCGTACGGCGAGCACGGCCACGTCGTCGCCGCGCTCCCCCGGCGGCAGGAACGTCAGCGCGCGCTCGACCAGCTCCTCCGGACCGTCGTCCGGGGGTGCCTCGTCGAGCAGGGAGGCCAGCCCGGCGACGCTGTCGTCGACGGTGCGACGGCGGGTCTCGACGAGCCCGTCGGTGAACGCCAGCAGCGTCGACCCGGCCGGCAGCGCGGAGGTCGTCTCGGGCCAGCCGTGGGCCACGCCGGTGCCGAGCGGCGGCCCGGGCTCGAGGTCGAGCGCGGTGACGGCGACCCCGGGCACCCGGACGAGCGGGGCCGGATGTCCGGCGCCGGCCGCGACGACGAACCGCGAGACCGGGTCGACGAGCACGACGAGCGCCGTGACGATCCGGTCGGTCGTCACGTGCTCGAGGAACTGGTCGAGCCGAGCGAGCAGCGCCCCCGGCGCGAGACCCTCCAGCGCGAGCGCGCGGGCGACGCTCCGCAGCTGACCCATGATCGTCGCCGCTGCCAGGTCGTGCCCCTGGACGTCGGCGACGATGAGCACGACCTGCCCGGTCTGCAACGCCGGGTCGAGCGGGACGACGTCGTACCAGTCGCCGCCCACCTCGATGCCGGGGTCGCCCGGCCGGTAGCGCGCGTGCAGGGTGATCTGCGCCAGCCGTTCGGGGACCTTCGGCAGCAGGCTGCGCTGCAGGAACAGCGCGACCTGGTGCTCGGCGGCGAGCCGGCGGGTGCGGTGCAGCGCCATCCCGCAGACGGCGGCGACCGTCCGGAGGAAGTCCTGGGTCGCCGGGTCCGGCGGCGTCTCGGACCCGAACTGCAGGACGAGCGCGCCGAGCGACTCGCCGAGCACGATCATCGGGACGCCGGCCACGGAGCGCGCGCCGGTCCGGGTCAGGGCGTCGGCGATGTCACGCCACCGGCGCGAGATGTCCTCGACCGCGCCCCAGACGAACTCCTGGTCGCGGATCGCCTCCGCCCCGGGCGCCCGGGTGGTGAGCGGGTAGCGGGCGAACTCGGTCCGGGTCTGCTCGTCGAGGCCGACCCAGCGCATCGAGCGGACCCACGCCGGGTCCTCGTCGCGCACGATGACGCCGCCGCTGACGGCGCCGGCCAGCGGCAGCGCGAGGTCGGTGATGACGACGGCGACCTGTTCCGGCGTCTCCACCGCGGCGAGCGCCTCGCTGATCCGGGAGAGCCGGCGCCGGCGCTCGGCGTCGTCCTGCGCGGCCGTGACCTCGCGCGAGGTGATCGCCACGAGCCGGCCGGCGCGCGTGATGCGCTGCTCGTACCAGGTGCGGCCGCCGGGGATCTGCCAGACGATCTCGGCCGGTCGCCCCGTCCGCGCCACCTCGTGCGCGGCCTCGTAGGTCGGGTGGTCCCGCGTCTGCGGGAACACGTCCCAGACCACGCGGCCGAGCAGACGGTCCGCCGGGGTCCGCAGCGCCTCGACGGCCGCCGTGTTGACGTGCACGAAGCGCCAGTCCTCGTCGAGCAGCAGCACCGCGTCCGGGACGGCGTCGAGGGCGCCGAGCACGTCGTCCAGCCGCAGGTCGGCGTCGGGCGGTGCGGACACGGCGGCATGCTGACACGTCACGCCCCGCGCGGCCAGGCGTGCTCAGAAGTCCCCGGGAGCCACCTGGGCGCAGGTCAGCCCGAGGCCCCGCCACATGCGGACGACCTGGTCGCGGTCGTCGAGCACGCCGCGGACCTGCCACACGTGCCGGATGCTCCGGTCGAAGATCTCGCGCTTCACGACGCTGTCGCGCCGGGTGTCGCCGCGCCGGCGCAGCAGCAGGACGTCGTGCGGGATCTCGTGCCGGTCCAACCAGGCCAGCGTGGCCGCCCGGGCCACGCCGTCCCGGCCCGAGACGACGACCACGGCGTTCCCGGCGGCCCGCAGCGCCCGGACGAGCTCCACCACGGGCGGGTTCGGCGCGTCCTCCCCGACCCGGTGCCATGCGTACGGGCTCCGCCGTCCCAGGAGCGCGAGCGTGCCGTCGACGTCGACGATCCAGGCCGGCGGCAGCGTGGGGTCGGGCACGTAGGTGCCGGGCATCGGCCGGTCGACGGACCTGTCGGGAATCGGCACGGGCGCCGGCTCCGGAACGAGCACCGGAGGCAGCGGTCCGTGCGCGAGGAAGCGGTCGTGCAGGTCGCGGATCAGGGCCTCGCCCACGGCGCGCTCCCCCGCGGCGGCCCGGGCGGCGTCGCGAGCCAGGCAGACCTCGAGCGGGACGTCGGTGAACTCCCGGACCCCGAACCGCGCCCCGGCGCGTTCTGCGAGCTCCGCCCAGGCGCGGGCGTGCCGCAGCCTCAGGTTCGTGTCGTCGACGACGACGCCGTGCCCGGCGCGCAGCAGCGCCTCGAACGCGGCGTGCTGCGCGACCGTGATCGTGTCCTCGAGGCGGCC
>DASQJO010000346.1:0-2965 GCA_035630955.1 Kineosporiaceae bacterium | reverse complement strand
CACCGACCTGGGCAACCTCGCGTGCACCGTCAAGGCCCAGATGAACGAAATCGCCGGGACGACGCGGGTGAGGGTCGGCATCGCGAGCACCCCGACGAGCGGCTCCGGCGCCGCGTGGGCGCAGGGCGCGACGCTGCGGGTCTGCGCGATGACCCAGCACCAGGCCCTGCTGCCGTTCGTCCCGCTCCCGAACGGCGGGGTCACGACGACCCGGGTGGACATGCCGATCGAGTCCGCGACCAGCACCGTCGCCCGTGTGGGATACACGGGCGATCCGCCGTTCAACGGCGCGGACTGGCCGTCGTGGTGTCCCTGAGCCACGGGGGCGCAGGGCACAGCACAGGTAACGTGCCGGCGAGCGGCGGGATGCAGACGCTGACCGCGGCCGTTCCCCCGCACCTCGTGCCCTGACGGGTCGCCTCACCCCGCCGTCACGCGCGGGTGGAGGTCCTCCGCGGGCGGGGCCCAGGCCGCCGCGTCCGCCGGGACCTGCTCGCCGCTGCGGATGTCGCGCACCTCGTCCGGGCCCTCCTCGCCGGGGAACCACACGAACGGGATCCCGCGCCGGTCCGCGTGCCGGATCTGCCTGCCGTACTTGGCCGCGCTCGGCGCGACCTCCGTCGGGACCCCGCGCCGCCGCAGCTCCCGGGCGATCAGGTCGCACTCCGGCCGGCGCTTCTCGTCGGGCACCGCGACGAGGACGCAGGTGGGCACCGAGCGCGTGGCGACGGACAGCCCCCGCCCGACGAGCGCGCCCACGAGCCGGCTGACGCCGATCGACAGCCCGACCCCGGGGTAGACGTTGCGCCCGTCGCCGGCCAGTTGGTCGTAGCGACCGCCCGAGCAGATCGACCCGAGGTCGGGCATGCCTTCGAGCGTCGTCTCGTAGACCGTGCCTGTGTAGTAGTCCAGCCCCCGCGCGATGCGCAGGTCGGCGACCAGGACGCCGGGGACGTGCTCCCCCGCCGCCTCGACCACGCGGGCGAGCTCGACGAGGCCCTCGTCGAGCAGCGGGTGCTCGACGCCCAGCGCGCGGACGCGGTCGACGAACGAGGCGTCCGCCGAACGGATCGCCGCGAGCGCGAGGCACGCCCGCGCCTGCCCGTCGTCCGCACCGGTCTCGTCCACGAGCGCCCGCACGACCCGCTCCGGGCCGATCTTGTCGAGCTTGTCGACGGTGCGCAGGACGCCGGCGACGTCGTCCAGCCCCAGCCCGCGGTAGAAGCCCTCGGCGACCTTGCGGTTGTTGACCTGGATCGTGAACGCCGGCAGGCCGATCGGGCGCAGCGCGGTCAGCGCGTCGGCGATGACCAGGGGCAGCTCGACCTCGTAGTGGAACGGGAGCTCGCCGTTGCCGATGACGTCGACGTCGGCCTGGGTGAACTCGCGGTAGCGGCCCTCCTGCGGCCGCTCCCCGCGCCACACCTTCTGGATCTGGTAGCGCCGGAACGGGAACTGCAGCCGGCCCGCGTTCTCGAGCACGTACCGGGCGAGCGGCACGGTGAGGTCGAAGTGCAGCGCGAGCTGACGCTCGTCCGGCGCGTCCGGCTCGGCGTGCAGCCGGCGCAGGAGGTAGACCTCCTTCTCCACCTCGCCCTTGGCCAGGAGCTGCTCCAGCGGCTCGACGGCGCGGGTCTCGATCGAGGACAGCCCCCAGAGCTCGAAGGTGCGGCGCAGCGTGTCGAGCACGTGCTGCTCGACGATGCGCTGCGCGGGCAGCCACTCGGGGAAGCCGGACAGGGAGGCGGGGCGCGCCATGAGGGTTCACTCCAACCGTTGCGCCCGGAGGGCGGCAGTCAGGCGGTACGTGCGAGCTCGAGCAGGTAGGGATTGGACCGACGTTCGCGGCCGATCGTGGTCGACGGCCCGTGCCCGGGCAGGACGACCGTGTCGTCCGGCAGGGGCAGGACCGTCCGGGCCAGGGATCGCATCATCGCGTCGGGGTCGCCACCGGGCAGGTCGCTGCGGCCGATGCTGCCGGCGAAGAGGACGTCGCCCGAGAGGAGCGTGCTGCCGGCGTCGGGGACGCCGGACGGCGCGGTCGGGAGGGCGAACATCACCGACCCCTCGGTATGGCCGGGGGCGTGGACGACGTCGAGCTCGAGCCCCGCGATCGACAGCCGCTGGCCGTCGGTGAGGCGGACGACGTCGTCCGGCTCGCGCCACGCCGCCTTCGCCCCGAACTGCTGCTCGAACATCGCGATCAGGGCCGGGTCGAGCGTGGAGAGCGGGTCGGCGAGGCGATAGCGGTCGTCGTCGTGGATCGACGCGGCCACGCCGTAGCCGGAGCACACCGGCGTGACGGCGTAGACGTGGTCCACGTGGCCGTGCGTCAGCAGCACCGCGGCGGGCCGCAGCCGGTGCTCCGCGAGCACCTCCGCCAGCCGGCTCTCGACGCCGACGCCGGGGTCGACGACGACGCACTCCTCGCCCGCCTGCGGCGCGACGACGAAGCAGTTCGTCGCGAACGCGAGCGCGGGGAAGCCGACGACCAGCACCTGGGCAGCGTAGACGACCTCGTTCACCTCCACGGAAGCAGGAGGCCGCCCGCTTACACTGGCCTGCGGCCCGGCGCACGCCGGGCGCACGCACTTGGAGGAGGGCACGTGTCGCCCAGCAGGCGGGAGCGCGAGTACGCCAGGCGCCGGTACGAGAAGTGGGCGTCCAAGCAGCAGGAACGCGCCGCCGCCCGGCGCCGGGCCCAGCGCAACGCCATCGCCATCGGCCTGACGGTCATCGTCGTGCTCGGCATCGCCATCGGGGCCGCGCTGCTGCGGCGCACCAGTTCGGGCACGTCCGCCTCCCCCGCGTCGTCGGCCACGTCGGCGCCCTCCGCGTCCGCCGGGGCCTCGGACGCGACCAATCCCTGCCCTGCGCCCACCGTCCAAGCGCCGGCGACGCCGGAGTCGTGGAAGTCGGCCCCGCCGAAGACGCTGGCCGACGGCAAGAACTGGAAGCTCACGTT
>DASQJO010000345.1:0-4409 GCA_035630955.1 Kineosporiaceae bacterium | reverse complement strand
CGCTTCCGGATCCGCGCGCAGAACCGCGCCATCACCATGGAGTCGGCGCCCAGGTCGTCGAAGAGGTGGGCGTCCTCCGCCACCTGCTCGACGCCGAGGACCTCGGCCAGCACCGCGGCCAAGGCCGACACCACGCCCGTGGCCTCCGGAGGCGGAACGACGGCGTCCGGCGGGCCCGCCACGGCCTGCGAGAGGCTCCGCACGCTCGGGTTCTGGTAGACCTCCTTCATCGACACCGGCGGCAGGTCCGGCCGCTTCCGGACCCGTGCGCAGAACCGCGCCATCACCATGGAGTCGGCGCCCAGGTCGTCGAAGAAGTGGCCGTCCGGCGGCACCCGCTCGACGCCGAGGACCTCGGCCAAGAGGCCGGCGAGTGCCCGCTCGGTCGAGCTCGAGACGTCGGCGGCCTCGGGCCGGCGGCCGGAAGCGCGCTCGGGAACGGCCGCGAGCCCGTCGACGCGGTCCGCCTCCGCCGCGGCTCCGATCGGGGACTCGGACATCTAGGACGTCGGCTGCAGAGGCGCCTGCGCCGGCTCCCCGTCGGGGGCGCCGCGCTGCTGGGACCGGTCGGGACGAGCGGGGCCGTCGGTCGACAGCACGTCCTCGCCGTACAAGTGCTGCACCCAGTTGGTCTGGTACACGGTGTCGACGTACCGCTCTCCGAGGTCCGGGGCGATGGCGGCGGCGACGACGTCCTGCCGGTCGTGATCCTCGAGCCACCGGATCGCGCCGCTGACCACGGTGCCCGTGGATCCTCCGAAGAGGAACCCCCTCCTCGCGAGGCGGTGGCACGCGCGGATCGTGTCCACCTCCTCGACGAGCACCACGTCGTCGACGAGGGACCGGTCGAGGAGCGGCGGGGGGACGCTCATCCCGAGCCCCGGAATCATTCGGCGGCCCGGATCGCCGCCGAAGGTGACGGAGCCGGCGACGTCCACCGCGACGATGTGCACCCGCCGGTGCCACTGCCGGAAGTACCGGGCGCAGCCCATCAACGTGCCCGTCGTGCCGGCTCCCACGAACAGCACGTCCAGGGCGGGGAACTCGCGCGCGATCTCGGGCGCCGTGGTCCGGAAATGCGCCTGCCAGTTCCCCGGATTGGCGTACTGGTCCAGCCACACGTACCTGCTGTCGGCGGCACACAGCTGCCGCACGTAGGCGATTCGCGCGCCGACGTAGCCGCCTTGAGCGGCGGCTTCGGTGATGATGTGGACCTGGCAGCCGAGCGCCTCCATGACCCGCCGCGTGGCCAGATTGCAGCGGGAATCCGTCACGCAGACGAACTGGTATCCCCTGCTCGCCGCGATCATGCTCAGCGCCACGCCCAGATTGCCGGACGAGGACTCGATGAGGATCGAGTCCCGCGTCAGGCGCCCCTCACGCTCGGCGGCGTCCACCATCTCCGAGGCGGCCTTGAGCTTGATCGAACCTGCGAAGTTGAACCCCTCACACTTCAGGAACACCGAATACCCGAGGATCGACCGGAGGTCGACGAAGAGCGTGTCCTCATCGAAGGCTTCGGGAACGGATATGACAGGCACGACGCCCTCCCTACCTGTCCGGCACCCGGGCGGAAGCGGCGACGTGCCGCCGCGACCCGGGTGCGCGTGCAACGTCGCCAGTCGTGTGGCCGAGCGGCGGGGCGGTCGGCAGGAGTCGTCGCGCGGAGCCCCGGGGCCGGCAGGTCGCGATCGCGACGCGGCCGGCCGCCGGCTCGTCACCCGTGCCGAGAAGCGCGGCGGTCCGACCTCCGCCGCGTCCCGAGCCCCCCGTCGTGATCCGCCTCATTGGTCTCCCGCCGACTGCGTCCGAGCCCCCTCCGGGGCGGCAGCACCTCGTCCCTGTGCTGAGCCGCCCCGGCGCGGACGCACTCCTCCGACTCCCCATTCCGGACGCGGCCGGAGGTTCGCCGCTCACCCGTCCGGAACGCGTCGGGCAACGGGAGAACTCACCGATCAGCCGGGGTCGCGGCAGGCGGCCTGCGGGCTGGCGAGGTGATCCCCGCGCATCGCGAAGTGGACTGTGAACGTACGTTCCCCAGGCCCTCGGCTTCAGCCTGGCGGTCACGTCCGCCGAGCGCGGTCGCCCCGGAGTCTCGACCTCGATCCGGCTCGTGGAGCCCCGACAGTATGCAGAGACGCCATACATGACAAGGCTTCCACCGCGTCGTTATGTCCGGATGCGGCACGAAGGAGATCGAACTCACGCGCTGCTTGTAACCGATTTCGGTGGGTAATTGAACGCGCTATCACCGCCCGCCCCCTGCGCCGCCGGTAGCGGTGGTGAGCCGGCGGCGTCGTCGCCGTCGTCAGGAGGAGGGACTGCTGCTGCTCGACGGCGCCGGTGCGGGCGCGCAGACCGTCCGCCGGGCCGTCTGCAGCAGCTCGAGCCGCTGCGGCAGGAACGAGGCGAGCTGCTTGCGGTAGGTCAGCCGGTTCTGCAGCACGGTCACCAGCTGGTCCTGGTGCGCCGTCTGCGCTGTGGCGATCCTCCCCTCGAGGTAGGCGATCGAGCCCTGGGTCGAGGCGCCGGCGGCCAGCCGCTTCTCCAGGTTCTCCGTGCGGGTGATGGCGCGGGGGACGCGGGCGCAGAGCAGGTCCCGCCGCCGCCCGAGGGTCTGGGCCGCCGCGGTGTCCGCGGGCGTCGCCGAGTCGCCGTCGGCCGCGATCACCGCGGACGCCAGGGCGGTGTCGCCGGCGGGTGCCACCGCGGGAACCGAGGGCGCCGAGGACGGCGCACCCGCCGCGGACCCCGCCACCGCCACGCCGGCGACCAGCGCGCACGACCCGCCGGCGACGAGGATGCTCTTGAGGACCATCGGAACTCCTTCCCGGGCCCCCGGCGGGCCCGTCGGGACGACTCTGCGAGCCCCGGGTGTCCGACCGGTGCGGACAGTGTTCGGGCAGTGTTCGGGTTCGCAGGTCCGCCCGTTCCGGGGAGCGGTCACCGGGGCGAGAATGATCGCGTGGACGAGACCGCGTCCGACCACGCCGTCCCGCACTCGGCCGACGGGGCCCGGCGCCTCGAGCTCTTCCAGGACGGCCGCCCTAGCCCGCGCCCGGTGGTGCGGCGGGCAGGACGACGGTGAACGCCACGCCGCCCTCGGGCGCGGCGCTCGCGCTGACCGACCCGCCCATCCGGCCGACGAGGGCGGCCACGAGGGCGAGCCCGAGGCCCGAACCGACCGGCCGCTGCCCGCGGTACCGCTCGGTCAGCCGGCCGGGGGTGAAGGCGTCGGCCATGTCCTGCGGGGTCATGCCCGGGCCGCCGTCTCGGACCTGGACCCAGACGCCCGTCCCGGCCGGGGCCGTCGCACCGGCCGCGAGCACCAGTGGCGCCCCGGACGGCAGCACGCGCAGCGCGTTGTCCACGAGGGCGTCGACGGCCTGACGCAGCCGCTCCCCGTCGGTCCAGGCCACCGGTCCCGCCTCCGGCGCCTCCACGCGGAGGGGGACGCCGGTGCCGGCGGCCCGCGGCGTCCAGGCCTCCGCCGCGGCCCGGACCAGCGCCGCCACGTCGGTCGGCCCCGGCTCGAGCCGGAAGTCGGCGGCCTGCAGCCGCGCCAGCGCCATGAGGTCCTCGACCCGGTGCTGCAACCGACCGGCCTCGGTCCGGATCACCTCGCCGGCGCGACGCACGTCCTCGGGGGGCAGCGCGTCGTCGGCGAGGGCCTCGGCGTAGCCGGCGACGGCGGTGAGCGGCGTCCTCAGCTCGTGCGAGACCGCGAGGAGGAAGCGCCGTTGCCGGTCCTCGGCGTCCGCCAGCTCGGCGGCGAGGGCGTCGAGCGCGGCACCCACGTCGGCGACCTCGCGGGGGCCGGTGGCCCCCGCGCGGACGTCGCGCTCCCCCGCCTCCAGCCGGCGGGCCGCGGCGGCGACCCGGGCGAGCGGCCGCGTGATCCCCTGGGCCAGCAGGAGCCCGGCGAGGACGCCGACGGCGAGGACGAGGCCGGCGGCGAGGACGGCGCGGTTCCGCTGCGCCGTCGTCAGGCCGCGGGCCTGGGCGAGCGGCCGGGCGAGGAGGACGACCCGCGCGTCGTCGGCGGGCCGGGCGACGACCAGCCACTCCCGCCCCGCGACCGTGCGGACGGCGGGCTGCGACGGGGCGGCCGCCACGTCGCCGCTCGTGAACGGCGGCGGGGGCGCCGGCGGCGCGACCGCGACGACGACCCCCTGCCGGGCCAGCCGTGCGAGCAGCGTCGCGGTGGCGACGCGGCGGTTCCCGCCGACGCGGTCGGCGAGGTTGTCGGCCTGCAGGGAGAGGGTGGCGGCGGCCTGGTCGAGGTTGGCCTGCGTCTGCGTGCGGACCAGGGCGACGCCGGTGACGAGGCTTCCGGCGAGCGCGACGAAGGTGACGAGCAGGAGCACCCTGGCCGTCAGCGACCGCCACAGCCGTTCGATCATGAGGGC
>DASQJO010000344.1:0-21427 GCA_035630955.1 Kineosporiaceae bacterium | reverse complement strand
GCGGTGTACAGCACGAGCGCCCGCAGGCCCTCGGCGTACGCCTTCTGCGTCATCAGGGAGCGGCGGACGTCGGGGTGCCGGGTGATCGGGACGCGCGGGGCCGTCTTGTCGGCCATCGAGGCGAGATCCGCACCCTGGATCCGGTCCTTGGCGTACTCCAGTGCGTTGAGGTAGCCCGTGGAGAGCGTGGCGATCGCCTTCGTGCCGACCATCATGCGAGCGGCCTCGATGATCTTGAACATCTGGGCGATGCCGTCGTGGACGTCGCCGAGCAGCGTGCCGACCGCCGGGATGCCGTCGACCTCGCCGAACCGCAGCTCGCAGGTCGTGGAGGCCTTCAGGCCCATCTTGTGCTCGACGTTGGTGACGAACGCCCCGTTGCGCCCACCGAGCTCTCCGGTCTCGAGGTCCACGAGGTACTGCGGGACGACGAACAGCGACAGGCCCTTGGTGCCGGGGCCGGCCCCCTCGGGCCGCGCCAGCACGAGATGGACGATGTTCTCGTGGAAGTCGCTCACCGCTGACGTGATGAACCGCTTGACGCCGCTGATGTGCCAGGTGCCGTCCGGCTGCTGCACGGCCTTCGTGCGGCCGGCGCCGACGTCCGACCCGGCGTCCGGCTCGGTGAGGACCATGGTGGCGCCCCAGTGGCGGTCCACCATGTGGGCCGCGAGCCTGCGCTGGTCGTCCGTACCCAGCACGTACATGACCTTGGCGAACGAGAAGCCCGAGCTGTACATGTGGACGGCGGGGTTGCTGCCGAGGACGAGCTCGGCGATCGCCCAGCGCAGGCTGGGCGGGACGGGGGTGCCGCCGAGCTCGGCGGGGACGTCGGTGCGCCAGAACTCGGCGTCGACGTAGGCCTGGTAGGAGCGCTTGAACGACTCCGGGGTGCGCACGGAGTGGGTCGCGGCGTCGAAGACGGGCGGGTTGCGGTCGGAGTCCGGCAGCGAGGGGGCCAGGTCGTCGGTGGCGAGCCGGGCCACCTCGTGCAGCATCTCGCGGGCGGTGTCGGCGTCGACCTCCTCGAACGGACCCGTCCCGAGGACCGTCTGGCGACCGAGCACCTCGAAGAGGGTGAACTCGAGGTCGCGGAGGTTGTGCTTGTAGTGACTCATCGGGTCCCTCCGGCAGCGCACGTCCCGCCCTGGCGCTCGCGCGCCGTGGGGCCCGGCGAGGTTACCCGCCGGTAACTCCAGATGATGCTACTGGCGGGTAACCTGTGCAAGGCCGACGCGTCCGAACGTGCGACGGGGCGGTGAGGACCGATGGTCCCCACCGCCCCGTCGACCGGAGTGGTGCCTTGCTGAGCCCTCCTACCCCCGGTGGCCGCTCAGCGCGGGGGCGTCAGCGCAGGCTGCGCGAGCGCGCGCCGCCCGCGACCAGGGCGACGCCGATGGCGGCGAGCACGACCTGGATGAGGAGCTTGATCCAGTCGATGCCATCGGTGTTGCCGACGCCGATCGCGTTGGCGATGAAGGTGCCGATCAGGGCGGCGACGATGCCGATCAGGATGGTGAGCCAGATCGAGATGTTCTGCCGACCCGGCACGACCAGGCGCCCGAGGGCGCCGATGATCGCGCCGACGATGATCGCAGAGATGATGGCGGAAATCACGACTTCTCCTGTAGGTGGGGTGTGTGAGGCCCTGTCGCGACTAGGAATGCCCCCCGGACGGACTGCGTAAACGTCGATCGTGATGTTGCGCCTCCGGGTGCGCGATCTCCGCCGGGCTGCCAGATTCCGCTCATGAGCGCATCTTCAGACCGCCCCCTGCAAGGTCGGGCCGAGGCCGCGCCGCTCACCCGGGGATCTGCGGTGCGACTCGTGTCCGGCGGGATCGTGATCTACCTGGCGCTGATCGCCGTCGGCCTGGGCATCACCCATCCGTTCGAGGACAGTGCCCTCGTGCGCCGCGACCTGGACACGAGCCGCTCGTTCGCGGCCCACCGGACGCCGTTGCTGGACACCCTCACCCACTACGGGACGTTGCTGTCCGACACCTGGACGGCGATCGCCCTGAGCATCGTGCTCGTGCTCGTCCTGCGGTGGTGGCTGGGCCGCTGGCGGGAGTCGATCGCGATCGCCGTGGTGATCCTCGGCGAGCTGTTCGTGTTCCTCCTCGTCACCAACACCGTGCACCGGCAGCGGCCGCCCGTGCCCCGGCTGGACCCCGCGCCGCCGACCTCGAGCTTCCCGTCCGGGCACACGGCCGCCGCGGTTGCCCTGTACGGCTGCCTCGCGGTGATCGTCCTACGCCAGATGGTGCAGCGGAAGCTCGCCGTCGTGATCGCGCTGCTGTGCTGCTGCGTGCCGCCGATCGTCGCGCTCAGCCGCGTCTATCGAGGCATGCACTACCCGAGCGACGTCGTCTTCGGCGCCATCGGCGGCGGGCTGTGGCTGCTGGTCACGGTGCTGGTCGTGGTTCCATCGGCCACCTACGGACGAGGGGCGCGCCGGTCTCAGGGCCGGGTGGGGCGCGACAGCACCGGGGCCTCGTCGTCGGACGGCGTCCTCGGCTCCTCCTCCAGGGGCGGCGGGTCAGCGTCGACGTCGTCGGCGTCCCCCTCGTCGACGACGTCGTCGCCCAGTTCCGGGGCCGCGAGCTGGGGGACCAACTCGTAGCGCCGGCCGTAGGCCTCGACGACGGCGACCACGGCCGCCGCGAGCGGGATCCCGATGAGCGCGCCGATCGGACCCCAGATCGCCGCGCCGATGAAGACGGCGCCCAGGGCGATGCCGGAGTTGACGTCCATGGTCCGCCGGCTCACCCGCGGCGTGAACAGGTACGTCTCGATCTGCTGGTACACCGTGGCGAAGATGATGATCCAGACCGCGGTGAGCGGTGACTGGAAGACGACGAACAGCAGCGGGACCGCGACCCCGATGTAGGTGCCGACGACCGGGATGAACTGGGCCGTGATGCCGACGAGCAGGGACAGCGGCAGCCAGTACGGCACGCCGATCGCCCAGAAGAACACCGCGTGGAACGTGGACGAGAGCGCGGCGAGCACGACCTTGGAGATCACGTAGCCGCCGGTCTTCTGCGCCGCGATGTCCCAGACGGTGACGAACACCTCCTGGCGCTCCGGCGGCATCCAGCGCCCGATGGCACGCCGGATCCGCGGGCCGTCGGCGGCGATGTAGAAGGCGAACACGAAGAACGTGAACACCTCGAGGAGCAGCGAGAACAGCTGGGTGACGATGCCGACGACGCCGCCGGCGATCTGGGTCGTCCAGCTGCCGATCTGCTCCGGGGTGAGCCGCAGCCGGTCCGTGATCGTCGTGGGATCGAGCTTGAGGTTCGTGTGGCTGTTCACCCAGTCGACGGTCTGCGTCACGATCGAGGGCAGTGACGTGACCAGCTGCTGCAGCTGGGTGAAGAAGAGGTTGCCGAACACGGCCGCCATGGCGAGCACGCACACCAGGACGAACGTGCCGACGATGCCGGTCGCCGTGCCGCGCCGGACGCCGCGGGCGGTCAGCCGCAGGATCGCCGGCTCCATGGCGATGGCGAACAGCCACGACAGCATGAGGATGAACAGGAAGTGCCCGATCGCGGTGAAGATCCCGAGCGCGACGAGCCACAGCGTGACGATCAGCAGGACGCTGATCACGGACCGTCGGAGCTGCCGGGGGTCGAACGCGACGGTGGTCAGCGGGCGCGGCTCGTGCCCGGGCGGGGTGTGGGCGGCGATGCGCCGCTGACCTCGGTGGGCGACGACGGTGACCGGCAGCGGCGCGCCGCTGGCCGTCTCGTGGGAAGGCCCGATCCGCGCCTCCCCCGCCGACGGCGTACCCGCCGACGGCGTCCGTCCAGGTTCGCTCACACTGCCTCCTCAAGCCCGGCGCTCCGACCCTAGCCGGTGCGGTGATCTCCGCAGGGCCGCACGCCGTTCGCCTCCATGCTGCCTGTGCCGGGCAGGCTTCGACCACCTCCCCTGGGGCGGGGACGACGCGACCGCCCGGAGCACGGGAGGTGTGCTCCGGGCGGCCGGGTGGGGGCCTCACGCGGACGGCTCGAGCTCCCGCTCCTCGACGTCCGACGCGGCGACGGGGGTTGCCTCGGGCGGCGCCGCGGGGGCCCGCGACGGCATCCAGGCGAGGGCGAGCAGGGCGCCGAGGGCGGCGACACCGGCGCCGACCGCCACCGTGACGTCCATGCCGTGCACGAACGCCTCCCGCGCCGCCGCGGCGAACGCGCGGCCCACGTCGGCGGGGAGCCGCTCGGCGATCGCCAGCGCACCGGCGAGGCCGTCGGTGGCGACCTCCGGGACGGCCTGGCCGGGGAGTTCGTCGCGGAGCCGGTCGCCGTAGGCGGAGGAGAGGATGCTGCCGAGGACGGCGACCCCGAAGGCACCGCCGACGTGCCGGGTGGCGTCGTTCACGGCGGAGCCGACGCCGGCCTTGTCCTTGGGCAGCGCGCCCATCACGGCCTCGGTGGCGGGTGCCATCGCGGTGCCCATCCCCAGACCCATGATCGCCAGGACGGCGGCCACGTGTCCGTAGCCGGAGTCCACCGACGTCGTCGCGAGCAGCCCCATGCCGGTGGCCACGACGCCCATGCCGAGGCCGACGGTGAACTTCTCGCCGATCCGCTCGGCGAGCCGGACGCCGAGCGGCGCGCCGAGCACGAGGGTGGCGACGGGCAGCACCCGCTGACCGGCCTCGAGCGCGGTGTACCCGAGCACGAACTGCAGGTACTGGGTGAGGAAGAAGACCGTGCCGAAGAGGCCGAAGAAGAGCAGGGTCACGGACAGGCAGCCGCTGGCGAACCGGCGGTTCCGGAAGTAGCCGAGGTCGAGCATCGGCTCGCGGACCCGGGACTCCCACAGCGCGAACAGGCCGATGAGCACGGCGGCGACGACGAATCCGGTGAGGATCGACGGGGACTCCCAGCCTCGCTCCGGCGCCTCGATGATCGCCCAGATCAGCGTCGAGAGACCGGCGATCGAGAGCAGGGCGCCGCCGACGTCGATCCGCGGGGCACTGGGGTCCCGGGACTCGGGGACGAGCCAGAACCCGGCGATCAGACCGGCGACGACGACCGGCACGTTGATCAGGAAGACCGATCCCCACCAGAAGTGCTGCAGCAGCCAGCCGCCCAGGGTGGGACCGAAGACGATGCCGAGACCGGAGACGCCGGCCCAGACGCCGATGGCCCGGGCGCGCTCCTTCGGATCGGTGAACGAGTTCGTCAGCACCGAGAGCGTGGCCGGCATGATGAACGCGGCACCGACGGCCATCGCGCCGCGGGCGGCGATGAGCTCGCCGGCCGATCCCGCCCAGGCCGCCCACAGCGAGGCGCCGCCGAACCAGGCGAGCCCGGCGAAGAGGGCCTTACGGCGCCCGAACCGGTCGCCGAGGCTGCCGGTGGTGAGCAACAGGCCGGCGAAGACGAGGGTGTAGGCGTCGACGATCCACTGCAGCTGGCTCTGCCCCGCGTGCAGGGAGGTGGCCAGCGTCGGGAGGGCGACGTTGAGGACGGTGTTGTCGAGCCCGATGACGAGCAGGCAGATGCACAGCACGCCCAGGGTGGCCCATCGGCGGCGGTGCGCGGTTGCGGCGTCCATGACGCGACTCCTAGGTCGAGGTCCCTGCCCCGGGCGGCGGCCCGAGGGCGTGGACCTCAACCTGCTGGTCAGGGGGTGGACGCCGAATCCGTGCGGCTACCGGTCGGCCTACGAGGCGGCCGGTTCCGCCAGATGCCTGGTCGCGATCCGGATGAGCTCGGCGCGCGAGCCGAGGCCGAGCTTCGGGTACACCTTCGCCAGGTGGTACTCGACCGTCCTGGGGCTGAGGAAGAGCTGCCCCGCCACCTGCCGGTTCGACATGCCGGTGCTGACCAGCCGGACGATCTGCAGCTCCTGCGGGGTGAGTTCCCCGAACCGGTCCGGCGTCGCCGTCCCGACGGTCTCGCCCGTGGCGCGGAGCTCGACCCGGGTGCGCTCGGACCAGCTGAGACAGCCGAGCCGGTCGAAGATCTCGACCGCGGACCGGAGCTGCTCGCGTGCCTCGCCCGGCCGTCGCCGGCGGCGCAGGAACTCCCCGTAGAGCTGTCGCGTGCGGGCCTGCTCGAACGGCGCGTCGCTGCGCTCGTGGAGTCTGACGGCCTCGGTGAACCAGCGGTCGGCCTCGTCGGTCCCGGTGACGAGCGCCCGGCTCCGGGCGAGGAGGGCGAGATAGCGGGGCTGGTTCCCGGAGAGCCGGATCCACGCCTCGTACCCGGCCACGGCCTCCGGGGACACCGGTTCGCCGGCGCGCACCCGGGCCTCGACGCGGTGCGCGAACGTGGTCACGGACACCAGCGGGTGGATCCGGGGGTCCCCGCTCTCGATCCGCCGGCTGATCCGCATCGCCTCCTCGAGGTGCCCCTGCACGAGCGACATGCCGAGGTCCACGGACAGAGCCAGGCCGATCGGCATCCGGACGCCGTATCGCTCCGCGCCCTCGGCCGCCTCCGTGCTCCACCGGCGGGCCTGGTCGAAGCGCCCGCGATGCGCCTCCACCGCCGCCATCGTCACCTTGGCGAGCAGTGGCGGCCGCGGCAGAGCGAGTTCGGCCGCGAGGCGCAGGCTCTCGTCGGCGTCCGCCTCGGCGAGGGCGAGCGCGACGCCACCCACCTCGACCAGGGCGCGGTCCTCGAGCAGTGCGGGCAGCAGGGCCACCGCACCGCTCCGCCGGGCCTGGGCGACGGCCTGGTCATAGAGGGACAGCGCGGCGGGCGCGTCGCCCATCAGGCTGGCGGCGACGCCCCCGAAGCCGAGCCACCGGGGATCGTCGGAGTCCGACACGCTCTCCAGGAACGCCCGGAGGGCCTCCACGGCCGGCAGCGGTGCCCCCTGCACCAGGTGGGCCAGCCCGCGGACCAGGCCTGTCAGGGGGAAGACCTCGGCGGGCAGGCCGTCGGCCAACTCGGCCAGCCGGGGAGTCTCGCTGAAGTCCCCGGCCACGACCGCCGCACCCATGGCCGAGACCAAGGCGCGCGCGGCCGCACGCGGGTCCTCCTCGGCCAGCGTGCGCGAGGCCTCCGCGAGGATCGGCACCGCAGCCGCGGGGGGCCCGAGCGCCGCCTCGATCGTGCCTCGCACCACCGACGCCCGTGCGCCGGTGATCGGCGGCAGCGTGAGGCGCTCGGCCGCGGCGAGCAGCCGGGTCGCCCGCTCGGACTGCCCGCACGACCAGGCGGCAGAAGCCGCCGCGACGAGGCGCCGCCCTCGTGCCGCGTCGTCGGGACTCAGCTCGGCCGCCCGCTCCAGCATGGACGCCGTGGCGGCGTACCCGGCCCGGGCCAGCGCCCGGTCGGCCGAGCGTTCCAGTTCACCCGCGAGAACCGGATCGGAGCCTTCCGCGATGAGCGCCCGGTGCCAGGCCCATCGGTCCGGCCGGGTGTCGGCGTAGGCCTCCGCCAGGGCGGCGTGGACGGCGCGCCGCCGCAGGAAGGGTGCGTCGCTGTAGACCGCCGACCGCGTCATCGCGGAGGCGAAGCGCACCCCCTGTCCGTCCACGGTCACGACGCCGGCACCTTCCGCGGATTCGAGGGCGTCCAGATCCAGTCCGAGCCGGCCCGCGGCGGCGGCGAGGGTGCCGAGGTCCGCCCAGGGCTCGGCCGCGACGAGGAGGAGCGACCGCCGGGTCGGATCCGGCAGCGCGTGCACGCGGGCGAGCAGCGCGCCCCGGACGCGGTCGCCGAGCGGCATCTGGGCCGGCAGCGGGGCCGTGCCTCGTCGTTGCTCCGCCGTGAGGGCCGCGGGCAGTTCGAGCAGGGCGAGCGGATTGCCGCCCGTCATCCGCACGATCTCGGTGCGGACGCCGTCCGCGAGGTGCGGGCCCTGCGCCGCGAGCAGCTGCCGTGCGGCGTCCGCGTCCAGCCCCCGGAGGTGCAGCCGGGGCAGGCCCGCGGGGTCGAACCCCCCGGGGTCGCCGTCCACGGTCGCGAAGAGCAGGGCCACGCCCTCGGCGCCCAGCCGGCGGCCGGCGAAGGCCAGGGCCTGGGCGGACTCGCGGTCGAGCCGATGGGCGTCGTCGACGACGGCCACGAGCCCCGTCGCCGTCGCACCCTCGGCGAGCAGGGCGAGGACGGCGGCGCCGACGAGGAACCGGTCCGGAGCCAGCTCCCGATGTCCGTGACCCAGGCCCAGGACACCGCCGAGGGCGGCCCGCTGCGCCGGGGGGAGTGCGCCGACGTGGTCGAGCAGTGGGAGGAGGAGTCGGTGCAGCCCGGCGAACGGCAGGTCGGTCTCGGGCTCGACCCCGGCGCAGCGGACGACGGCCGGAGCCTGCGGGAGCCGCGCCGCCTGGGCGGCCGCGTGGTCCAGCAAGGCGGTCCTGCCCACGCCCGGCTCGCCGATCAGGACCAGGGCACCGCTGGCGTGCTCCGTCGTCCCTGCGACGAGTGCCTCCAGGGTCGCGCACTCCTCGTCGCGCCCCACGAGGCCTGCCGCGGCGTCCACGCCGTGATGATCCCGCATCCGTGCACGGCCGGGCCAGGGCCGAGACCGGTAGGTCCACGGATGCCGCACGACGGGCACCCCCGGGAGCGTGAGCGGGACATTCCCCTCGCACCAGGAGTCGTCATGTCGCGCTGCTACCGGATCGTCGTCCTCGGCTCGGGCTTCGGCGGGTTCGCCGCCGTCCGGCGGCTCGAGCGGCTGCTGCCGCCGTCGCTCGCCGAGATCACCGTCGTCTCGCCGACCGACCACCTGCTCTACACGCCGCTGCTCCCGGAGGTGGCGGGCGGCGTGCTCAACCCCCGCGACGTCGCCGTCCCGCTCGCGGGGGCGCTGCGGTCGCCGCGCGTGCCCGGGCGCGCCGTCGCGGCCGACCTCACCCGACGCACGGTCGACGTCGACACCGCCGACGGCCGGGTGCGACTGCCGTGGGACCGGCTCGTGGTGGCGACGGGCAGTGTCAGCCGCCGGTTGCCGATCCCGGGGCTCGCGGAGCACGCGATCGGGTTCAAGACCTCGGTCGAGGCCGCCCACCTGCGCGACCGCGTGCTCACCCAGCTCGAGCTGGCGGCCGCGGCGGGCGACTCCCGGCTGCGCGCGGAGCACGCCACGTTCGTCGTCATCGGCGCGGGCTTCGCCGGCACCGAGCTCACGGCCGACCTCGAGCGGCTCTCGGCGTCGCTGGTCCGGCGCAACGGCCGCGCGTTCCCGCCGCCGCGCTGGGTGCTCGTCGACGCCGGCCCGCGCGTGCTGCCCGAGCTCGAGCCGGCGCTGGGGGAGCGGGCGACGCGGGTGCTCCGGGACCGGGGCGTCGAGGTCCGGCTGTCCACCACGGTCCGCGAGGTCGGGCCGCGGTCCGTCACGCTGGCCGACGGGACCGTCGTCCCCACCAGGACCGTCGTCTGGTGCGCCGGCGTCGTGCCCGCGCCGTTCGCCGCCGGCCTCGGTCTGCCGCTCGACCGCGGTCGCCTCGTGGTCGACCCGTTCCTGCGGGTGCCCGGCCACCGCCGGGTGTTCGCGCTCGGCGACGCCGCCGCCGTGCCGGATCTCACGAACCCCGGCACCATGACGCCGCCCACGGCGCAGCACGCCGTCCGGCAGGGTCGCGCGGTCGCGCGGAACGTGGCCGCCTCGCTCTACGTGGGCCACGCAGCCCCGTACCGGCACCGCGACCTCGGCCTCGCCGCCGATCTCGGCGGGTGGCACGGGGTGGCCCGCGTGCTCGGCGTCCCCCTGCACGGCGTGCCGGCACGGGCCGCCGCCCGCGGCTACCACCTCATGGCGCTGCCGGGGAACCGTGCCCGCGTGCTCACCAGCTGGCTGCTCGCGGCCCGCCGCGGACCCCAGCTCCTCGGCCTCGGCCTGACGCCGGCGGACGACGTCGTCCTCGGCGCGGCCGCGGAGGCGGGCATGACGGTGGGAGCCGGGGGAACTGCCCGGACATGACGACCTACGGCTACTTCCTCTCCTGCGAGGAGTTCTCCCCGGCCCAGCTCGTGGAGCAGGCGAAGCTCGCCGAGCGGGCCGGGTTCCAGGCCCTGTGGATCAGCGACCACTTCCACCCCTGGAACGACGAGCAGGGCCAGAGCCCGTTCGTCTGGTCCGTGATCGGGGCGCTCTCCCAGGTGACGTCACTGCCGATCAGCACGGCGGTGACCTGCCCGACGACGCGCATCCACCCCGCGATCGTCGCGCAGGCCGCCGCCACCTCCTCGGTGCTGCTCGACGGCAGGTTCGTCCTCGGCGTCGGCAGCGGCGAGGCCCTCAACGAGCACATCCTCGGTGACGCGTGGCCGTCGGCGGACGAGCGGCTGGACATGCTCGAGGAGGCGGTGCAGGTCATCCGCCTGCTCCAGGAGGGCGGCGTCAAGGATTTCGACGGCCAGTACTACCGGGTCGAGAACGCGCGCCTCTACACGCTCCCCGAGCAACCGACGCCGATCTACCTGTCCGGCTTCGGGCCGAAGTCGGCCACCCTCGCAGGCCGGATCGGCGACGGCTTCTGCTGCACCAAGCCGGACGCCGAGATCGTCGGCACGTTCCGCGACTCGGGCGGCGGCGACAAGCCCGTGCAGGGCGGCTTCAAGGTCTGTTGGGGCCCCGACGGGCAGACCGCCGTCGAGACCGCGCACCGGCTCTGGGCCAACGAGCAGCTGCCGGGCGAGCTCGCGCAGATCCTGCCGACGCCGGCGCACTTCGAGCAGGCCAGCTCGCTCGTCACGCCCGAGATGGTGGGCCAGGCCGTCGTCTGCGGCCCGGACGCCGACCGGCACGCGGAGCAGGTCCGCCAGTTCGACCAGGCAGGCTACGACGAGGTCTACGTCCAGCAGATCGGGCCCGACCAGGAGCAGTTCTTCCGGTTCTGGTCCGAGGAGGTCCTGCCGAAGCTGCGCTGACACCCCTAGGTTGTGGCGATGAGACAGACGTTCGTGCTCGCCGGTCTCCCGGAGGCCTGAGCCGTGGCGGTGTGGCGGATCGACTCCGGCGGCGGCCCCCGCCTGGCCGTCGGGTCCCTCGCCGAGGGTCCGTCGGTGTTCCTGGCCGCCGACGTCCGGGTCGCCGACCTGCTGCAGCCCGGGGGGTGGGAGGAGCTCCCGGGTCTCGCGGCGGGCGGGGACGCCGTCCCGCCCGGGGTGCGGGTGCTCGCACCGGTGGACGACCAGGACGTCTGGGCCGCGGGCGTGACCTACGTCCGCAGCCGGGACGCGCGGCTGGAGGAGTCCGGCCGGCTCGACGCCTACGACAAGGTCTACGTGGCCGAGCGGCCGGAGCTCTTCTGGAAGGCCGGTCCCGGCGAGGTGCGCGGTCCGGGCGAGACGGTGGGCATCCGCCTCGACTCCACGTGGGACGTGCCGGAGCCCGAACTGGCGGTGGTCGCCGACGCCACGGGGCGGATCGTCGCCGCCTGCGTCGGCAACGACATGTCGTCGCGGTCGATCGAGGGGGAGAACCCGCTCTACCTGCCCCAGGCCAAGATCTACCGGCACAGCGCTGCGCTCGGCCCGGCGCTGGTGGAGTGGGACGACGGCGTCCTCGGCGGGGAGGTCCGGCTGACGATCCGGCGCGGCGCGGACGTCGCCGTCGACGACCGCGTGTCCCTGAGCGAGCTGCACAGGACGCCGGCCGACCTCGTCGACTGGCTGTTCCGCGCCCGGGACTTCCCCCGCGGGGTCGTGCTGCTGACCGGCACCGGCGTGGTCCCCTCCAGCGGGTTCACGCTGGCCGAGGGCGACGAGGTCCGGATCTCGATCAGCGGCCTCGGCGAGCTGGTCAACGTCGTCGAGGTCGTCGGCTCTCAGAAGAGCTGACCGGCGACCTCCAGCGCGGGCAGCGAGACGCCGGGGCAGCTCACCGCCGCGCGGCCGAACAGCCACCACGAGCCGCGGCGGGGGAGGTGCGAGCGCGGAAGGGAATCGGTGGACGGGCCGATCCCTCACGTCTCGGACGGCACCGCCAGGGCCGGGGTGGCCGCCAGGGACCAGGTCACCGGCGTCCCGGGTCCGAGACCGGTGGCGGCCGACGCGGGCAGCTGGGCCAGCAGCTCCCCGGCGTCCGTCGCCAGGGTGACCCGGGCGAGGGCGCCGAGGAACGAGGTGTGGACGACGCGACCGGCGGCGCCGTCGGCGAGGTCGTCCCGGGAGACGAGCACCGCCTCCGGCCGCACGAGCACGTCCACGCTGCCGGCGTCGACCGAACCGGGCAGCAGCGGCACCTCCCCACCCGCCGTGCTCGCCCGCCCGTCGCGGACCGTCGCCGGCACCCGCGAGGTCAGGCCGACGAAGCCGGCGACGAACGGTGTCGCCGGCCGGTCGTAGACCTCCTGCGGGGCGGCGAGCTGCTCCAGCCTTCCCGCGCTCATGACGCCGACCTCGTCGGCGACCGCGAGCGCCTCCTCCTGGTCGTGCGTGACGAAGACGGCCGTCGTCCCGACCTCGAGCTGGATGCGGCGGATCTCCTCGCGCAGCTGCGTGCGGACCCGCGCGTCGAGGGCGGACAGCGGCTCGTCGAGCAGGAGCACGCTCGGCCTGATCGCCAGCGCCCGGGCGAGCGCGACGCGCTGCTGCTGGCCGCCGGACATCTCGCCCGCGAACCGTTCCGCGAGGCCCGAGAGCCCGACGAGCTCGAGGGCTTCACCGGCGCGCCGCCGCCGTTCGGAGGCGCCGACGCGGCGCATACGGAGCCCGAACGCGACGTTCTCCAGCGCCGTGAGGTGCGGGAACAGGCTGTACGCCTGGAACACCATGCCCATGTCGCGGCGGCTGGCCGGGACACCGGTGAGGTCGCGGCCGCCGACGAGGACGCGTCCGCCGTCGACCTCCTCGAGACCGGCGAGCGCGCGCAGCGCGGTCGTCTTGCCGCACCCCGACGGGCCGAGCAGCACGAGCATCCGGCCCGGCGCGACGGCCAGGGACAGCCCGTCGAGCGCGTGGACGTCGCCGTACGTGCGGCGCAGGTCCTCGAGCCGGACCTCGCGGCCGCTGTCCTGCGTGGTCGTGGCCGGGGTCGTCACGAGATCTCCTGGACGGGGGTGGCGGCGAGCACGGTCTGGTCCGGACGCCGGCGCGGGCCGCGGGAGCGGCGGCGGACACCGGCCAGCGACAGGACGAGGAGCAGCAAGAACGCGATGACCAGCGACGTCAGCGAGACGGCGACGGAGATGCTCGGGTCGCGCTTGCCCAGCAGGTTGATCGCCACCTGCACGTTCGTGCGGCTGAGCAGGTTGGCGACGGTGAACTCGCCGAGCACCAGCGCCACGGACAGGAACGACGCCGACAGCACCGCGGAGCGGATGTTCGGCAGCACGACCCGCGCGATGACCGTGAACCAGCCGGCGCCGAGGCTCCGCGCGGCCTCGGAGAGCGTGCGGACGTCGATCGCGGACAGGCCGGTGTCGATCGCGCGGTAGGCGTACGGCAGCACGAGGACCGTGTACGCGAAGCACAGCGTGAGCGACGACGGCCCGAGGAAGTAGGCGACCCACGCGTAGACCGGCGCGAGCCCGACCACGAGCACGATCGCGGGGACCGTCAGCGGGAGCAGGCAGGCGAACTCCATCGGCCGGCGTAGCCACGGCAGGCGCAGCCGCACCCAGATCATCGTGGGGACGAGCAGCACGAGCATGAGCAGGACGGTGAGCACGACGAGCCCGGCGGAGGCCGTCACGCCGTCGAGGAGGTCCGGGTACTGCTCGGAGAGCCGGCCGACGTCGGCGAGCGTCCGCCAGACGTCGAGGGTGCGGCCGGAGCCGGACGGGGCCCGGGTGGTGAACTCCACCATCGCGATCAGCGGCAGCAGGAAGAACACGCCGGTCACCGCGACGACGACCCAGCGCTGGACGGCCTGCCGCCGGCGCCGACGGCGGCCCAGGGAGCCCGGCCGGGTCCCGCCGGTCACCGCAGCCATGCGCTCGTCCTGCGCTGGAGCCGGGCGTAGAGCCAGAGCACGACGGCCACGACCACGACCATCCCGAGTGCCATCGCCTTCGCGATGTTGTCCTGGCCGCTGATGACCTCACCGCTGATCGCGGCGTCGATCTTCAGGGGGACGATGGGGCTGCCCTGGCTGATGAGTGCCTTCGCGGTGGCGTACGCGGAGAACGCGTTGGCGAACAGCAGCAGCATCCCGCCGAGGAACGACGGCAGCAGGATCGGCCCCGCCACGTGCCGCCAGTACGCCACGGTCGACCCGCCGAGGGTCTCGGTCGCCTCCCGCCACTGCGGCCGCAGCCCGTCGAGCGCGGGCAGGAACACGATCACCATGAGCGGGATCTGGAAGTACGAGTAGACGAGCAGCAGGCCCGGGGTGTCCGTCAGCCAGCCGCCGGCGCCGTAGGGGTCGACGCCGAAGGTGTTCTGCAGCCACACGGTGACGAAGCCCGTGAAGCCGAACGTCGCGAGGAACGCGAACGCCAGCGTGACGCCGCCGAACTGGGCGAGCACGCCGCATGCCGCCGTGATGACGCGGCGCAGCACCCCGCCCTCGACGGCGGTGGACACCGCGTGCGCGACCAGGGCTCCGAGCAGGGCACCGACGACCGCCGTCACGGCGGAGATCCAGATGCTCCGCCAGTAGGCCTGGAGCACCACGTCGTCGGCGAGCCCGCGGACGTTGGCCAGCGTGAAGCGGTTGTCGGCGTCCAGGAACGACCCGATGATCACCACGAGTGTCGGGATCGCCAGGAAGAACGTGACGAGCAGGCCGAACGGCACGACTCCGATCAGCGACGCGGCGGTGGCGGTGACCCGCCGGCCGCGCCGGCCACCGGAGGTCGTGACCTCGGTGGCCGGCGCCGCCTCGTTCGGTGCCGCTGCCGCGGGCAGGGCGGAGGAACTCACCCGATGCTCTTCGACCAGTTGTCCTTGAGGAAGGCGGCGGCCTTGTCGCTCTGCTCCTGCGTCAGGATGACCGGCGTCCCGGTCAGCTTGGGCAGTGCCGCGAGCGCCGTCTTGTCGACGGTGCCGGCCTTCGTCATGGCCTCGAGCCGGACGGGCCGGGCGCCGCCCGCGAGCCACAGGTTCTGGCCCTGGTCGGAGTAGAGGAACTCCTCCCACAGCCGCGCGGCCGCCGGGTGCGGGGCGCCCTTGTTGATCGCCTGGACGTAGTAGGAGGCCAGCACCGCGTTCTGCGGGACGACCTCCTTCCAGTCGATGTTCGTGCCGGCCAGGCTCTTGCCCTGGGCGACGTTGAGGTAGTCCCAGTCGATGACGACCGGCGTCTGGCCGGCCTTGATCGTCGCCGGCGTCGGGTCGACCGGGAGGAAGTTGCCGGCCGCCTTGAGCTGCTTGAAGAAGTCCACGCCCTTGGAGATGTCGTCCGCGGAACCGCCGTTGCCCAGCGACGCCATGACGACGCCGGAGAAGGCGGCGCCGGCGGCCGTCGGGTCGCCGTTGAGCGCGACCTTGCCCTTGTAGGCGGGCTTGAGGAGGTCCGCGACCGTCGCCGGTGCCGGGACGACCTTGGCGTTGTAGCCGATCGACATGGCGCCGCCGTAGTCGTTGACCCAGGTGCCGCTCGCGTCCTTGAGGTTGTCGGGGATGTCGTTCCAGGTGGCGACCTTGTACGGGGCGAACACCGCGGTGTTGGAGGCGGCGACGGCCTGGCCGAGGTCGAACACGTCGGGGGCGTTCGGCTGGCCCTTGAGCGTGTTCGCCGCGTTGATCTCGTCCTTGCTGCTGGCGTCCGGCTGCGCCGACGTCACCTTGATCTGCGGGTACTTCTTCTTGAAGGCGTCGAGGATCGCGCCGTAGTTCGCCCAGTCCGGCGGGAGCGCGATCACGTTGAGCGCGCCCTCCTTGTTCGCGGCCGTCTCCAGGGCGGACAGGCCTCCCAGGTCCTGGGCGCTCGTGGCGGTCGCGGCGGACGCGCCGCCGCTGCCGCTGTTCGACGTCGAGCTGCTGGACGAGGAGGGCGGGGAGCAGGCGGCGACGGCCGCGAGCCCCGCGGCGACCGCCGCCAGGGAGACGCCGCGTCGACGGGAGGTTCGCGTGGAACGCATGGATGACCTTCCTTCTTCGAGTCCCCGGTGCGGTGTCGGATCGGGGACCTGCGGAGCAGAACGTCTACCACGCGCCTGCAGCGCCACACATCGGACAGGAGACAACGATCTGAACACAGGACGACCGATCGTCCCAGCTCAGAGATCGACAGCGCAGTCCCGGACGCGCCTCAGTCCTTGTCGAGCGCCGACGGCTTGTGGACCGCCTCGCCGCCGGACCTCTCGCTCTTCACGAGGTACTGGGGGTCCTCCTTGGAGGCCCGCACGGTGCGTCCGGCGGCCTCGGTGTCCTTCGTGATCTCCTTCTCGACGACGCCCTCGGCGGTGCCGCCGTGGGACTTCCAGGTCACGTGGTCGCCCTTGTGGAACGTCTCGTCCTTCGCCATGCCCCGTCGGTACCCGCCGGCCCCGGTGCCACGCACCCCCAGAATGAGGTGGGTCAGGGAGTCAGGAGGCCGCGCAGGTAGGCGGCCTGCCCGACGTGCTGGGCGTCGTCGTTCGCGACGCTCACGAGCCGGACGCCGAGCGTGACGGGCGGGTCCCAGCCGTCGTCGACGACGCGGTCGAGGTCCTCGTCCGAGAGGTGCTCGAGGTAGGCGACCGTCCGCGCGTGCACCGCCTCGTAGTACTCCAGGAGCGCCCCCCAGCTCTCGGGCCGCACCGTGGCCATCTGCTCGGGCGCGTGCCCGTAGCCGGTGTCCAGGGTCCCCTGCGGCAGGCCGAACCGCGAGGGCCAGTCGCCGCGCGTCCACACCTGCTCCGCCCCCTGCACGTCGGCGACGTGGTCGTCCTGGATCCGGGTCAGGTGCCAGACCAGCCAGCCGATGGTGTTCGCGCCCTCGGCGGGTGCGTAGGCGAGCTGGTCCGGCGACAGGTCGCGGACGACGGACCGCACCAGCCCGGGCAACCGGCCGAAGGCGTCGAGAAGGACCTCGTTCGCTCTCACGGGTCCCACCTTGGCCCCGCGTCGCCGCCGGCGCATGGCCGCCGGGACGCCGGGGCACCCGCAGCTCATGACGCTTGTGAGCGACGCCCTGGTCGCCAGGCTCCGCGAGTGGGGCGTGCACCGGATCTTCGGGTACGCCGGCGACGGCATCGATCCCCTCCTCGCCGCGCTGAACCGGGCCGGCGGTGACCCGGAGCTGGTGACGACCCGCCACGAGGAGATGGCCGCGTTCATGGCGAGCGGCCACGCCAAGTACACCGGCGAGGTCGGCGTATGCCTGGCCACGCAGGGGCCGGGGGCGATCCACCTGCTCACCGGGCTCTACGACGCCAAGCTCGACCGCAAGCCCGTCGTCGCGATCGTCGGTCAGGTCGTCACGACCGCGCTCGGGAGCGGGTACCTCCAGGAGGTCGACCTCCAGACGCTCTTCAAGGACGTCTGCGGCCAGTACGTCATGACCGCGACCTCGCCGGAGCAGTTCCCGCTCGTGCTCGACAACGCGTTCCGGACGGCGCTCGCGACGTCGTCGCCGACGTGTGTGATCGTCCCTCACGACGTGCAGAAGGCGGAGCTGCCGGAGCAGACCCCGCACACGCACGGCGTCGCCCCCACGAGCACCGCCTTCTCCCGCCCCCGCGTGATCCCGCCGGACGCCGACCTCGACCGCGCCGTCGAGCTGCTGCAGGCCTGCGCGCGCCCGGCCCTGCTCGTCGGGCAGGGTGCCTTCGGGGCCGCGGACGAGGTCGTCGCGCTCGCCGAACGGCTCGGCGCCGGCGTGACGACGTCCCTGCTGGGCAAGCCGGTGCTCGACGAGTCGCTGCCGTTCCACTGCGGTGTCATGGGCCACCTCGGGACCACGGCGTCCGCGGACCTGATGGGTGGTTGCGACGCCCTGGTCGTCGTCGGCAGCAACGACCCGTGGACGGAGTTCTACCCCGCCCCCGGCCAGGCCAGGACCGTGCAGATCGACGTCACGCCGCGCAACATCGGCACCAAGACCCAGGTGGAGGTCGGGCTCGCGGGCGACGCCGCTGACACCCTGCGGGAGCTGCTGACCCGGCTCGGGCCCGGGTCCGCGAACCAGGCGTGGCGCGCGAGCGTCGAGGGCTACGTCCGGAGCTGGCGCGACGTTCGCGGGCAGCGTGCGCGCGAGCGCGGCCCCGAGGGCGCGGGGCTGAACCCGCAGCAGGTCGTCCACGAACTCACCCCGCAGCTGCCGGCGGACGCGCTCGTCGCGGTCGACGTCGGATCGGCCACCTACTGGTACGCCAGGTTCCTCGAGCTGCCGCCGGGCGTCCCTGCGTACACCTCCGGGACGCTGGCCTCGATGGGCTGCGGCCTCCCGTTCGGGATCGCCGCCAAGCTCGCCTCGCCCGGCCGGCCCGCGGTGGTGCTCGCCGGCGACGGCGCGATGCTCATGAACGGCATCAACGAGCTCGTCACGGTGGCCCGCCGGTGGCGCGACTGGGCCGACCCGCGCTTCGTCGTCCTCGTGCTGAACAACGGTGACCTCGCCGAGGTGTCGTGGGAGCAGCGCGAGATGGAGGGCGACCCGCGGTACCCGGTGTCGCAGGAGGTGCCGGCGTTCCCGTTCGCGGACTACGCCGAGCTGCTGGGGCTGCGCGGCATCCGGGTCGAGAAGCCGGACCATGTCGCCGAGGCCTGGCGAGAGGCCTTCGCGAGCGACCGGCCCTGCCTCGTCGAGGCCGTCACCGACCCGGACACGCCGATGCTCGCGCCGAAGCAGCCGGAGGAGAAGGTCGATCAGATGCTCGCAGGCATCGGCCAGGAGCCGGGCGGCTCCGCGGTCGAGGCGCAGGTCCGCCGCCAGCGCTCCCAGGAGACCTGACCCTGTTCGGCCCATGATCGCGAGGTAGGGGCGGAGGATGGGGGCGTGACCACGTCGCCCACCGGACTGCCGCCCCTCGCCGCCGAGGACCACGTCTGCCAGGCGTGCGACCTCGCTTACGCCGACCTCGCGCTCGCCGACGCCGTCGCCGAGCTCCGGGAGCTGCCGGACGCCGTCCGCGCCGCCGTCGGCGCCGTCCCCGAGCAGCTGCGCCGGGTGCGGCCGGCGCCCGAGGTCTGGTCGGTGACCGAGTACGTGTGCCACGTCCGCGACGTGCTGGTCGGGTTCACGATCCGGCTGCGGCGCGCCCGCACCGAGGACGAGCCCGCGGTCGACCCGATGTTCGCCGACCTGCGCGCCGTCCGGTTCCGGTACGCGGACGCCGATGTCGGCGCCGTGCTCGACGATATCGGCCGGGCGTCGGCGGGACTGCGCGACGAGATCGCGCAGACCCGGCCCGAGGAGTGGACGCGGACCGTCCGGCGGCTGCCGGGAGAGGTGCGGACGGCGACCTGGCTCGTCCGGCAGGCCACCCACGAGGGGCGGCACCACGTGCGCGACATCGCGCACGTGGGTCATCGGCTGGAGCGGTGACGTGCCCGAGCTGGTGTTCGAGGACGACTTCGACGGCCCGGACCTCGACCGGAGCCACTGGCTGCCGTACTACCTGCCGCAGTGGAGCAGCCGCCGGCAATCGGTGGCGCGGTACACGGTGGCCGACGGGCAGCTGCGGCTGAGGATCGACGCCGACCAGCCGCCCTGGTGCCCCGAGTTCGACGGCGAGGTGCGGGTCTCGTCGCTGCAGACCGGGGTGTTCGCGGGGCCGCTGGGCAGCCGCGTCGGCCAGCACCGGTTCAACCCCGCCGCCGTCGTGCGCGAGGAGCAGGAGCCGCAGCGGCTCTGGACGCCGACGTACGGGCGCGTCGAGATCCGGATGACCGCCCCCGCCGACCCGGAGGTCATGGTCGCGCTCTGGATGATCGGCTACGAGGACGAGCCGCACCGGTCAGCCGAGATCTGCGTCTGCGAGATCTTCGGCTCCGAGGTCGAGCCGGACCGCGCGCTCGTGGGCATGGGCGTGCACCCCTTCGGCGACCCGCTGATCACCGACGACTTCGAGAAGGTGGAGGTGGATGTCGACGTCCGGGAGCTGCACACCTACGCCGTCGACTGGCGGCCCGGGCGGGTCGACTTCTTCGTCGACGGCGCCCTGCACAAGGTGGTCCGCCAGGCTCCGGACTACCCGATGCAGCTCATGCTCGACATCTACGCCTTCGGCCCGCCCGTCGACCCCGACCGGTACCCGAAGGAGTTCGTCGTCGACCACGTGCGCGGGTACCGGCTCGACCCACCGGCGTAGATCACGGGCACGGTGTCAGGCGGGCTGCCACAGCTCGATCCGGTTGCCCTCCGGGTCCGTGACCCAGCCGAACCGGCCGATGCCCTCCATGGCCTGCGTCTCCTCGGCCACGTCGGCCCCCCGCGCGCGCAGCTGCTCGAGCATCGCGTCGAGGTCGCGGACGCGGAAGTTGAGCATGGTCTGCTGCGTGGGGGAGCCGAAGTAGTCGGTCCCGGACTCGAAGGTGGCGAACACCGTCGGGCCGTCGTCCTGACTCCACAGGCCGTTCTCGTCCGCGTCCAGACCCAGACAGTCGCGGTACCAGGCGTTGAGGGCCGCGGGGTCGGACGCGCGCAGGAAGTATCCGCCGATGCCGAGCACTCGTTCCATGCCGGCGATCGTGCCAGAGGCTAGACACCAGGGTCCGGTGCGGTGGGCGGGGGCGCCACGGGAGCGGCGGTGCGGCGGCGGCGCAGCCACCAGAGCACCGGCCCGCCGAGGATCGCGAGCACGACCGCGACGGGCAGCAGCGCACCGAGCACGGTGAGGACGACCGCTGTGCTCGCGGTCACCGCGTGCCAGCCGCTGGACAGCCCGTCGAGGAAGGCGTTCGGCTGCCCCGGCGGCGGGGGTGGCACGACGGCGGGGGTGCGCAGGTCGACGGTCAGGGTGGCGAAGTCGGCGCGGTCGCTGAGGGCGGCCTGCCGCGCCTCGGCCGCCTCGAGCTCGGCCTCGCGCTTGGTGACCTCGGACTCGATCGTGACGACCTGCTGCAGCGACGTGGCCTGCGCGAGCAGGGCCCGGACCCGGGTGACGCTCGCCCGTTGCGTCGCGACCCGGCTCTGCAGGTCCGCGAGGTCGCCCGTCACGTCCTCGGACGTCGCCGAGCGGCTCAGCTCCCTGCCGACCCCGCCCGAGCCGGTGATCAGGGAGAGGGCGCGGTCGAGCGCGTCGGTCGGCACCCGCAGGACGAGCACCGACTCACCCGGCCTCGACTTCGTGGAGGTGTCACCGGTGGCGGCGTACGTGGTGGTCTCGTCACCGACGCTGCCCCCGACCGACTGCGCGACGGCGCGCACCCGGGCGGCGGCCGCTGAGAGCTGCCCGTCCACCTGGACGACGACCTGCGCCGTCCGCACCACCCGCGGCTGGACCGCCGCGTCGTCGAGCGCGCCCGCCTTGCTGCCGGCGTCCGAGGCGGCCTTGCTCCCGGCCTCCGAAGCGGCGCCGCCGGCTCGTGCGGCCGCGGCGCGGGATTGGGCCGGTTCGGCGGCCGAGGCGCCCGCCGATCCCCCGGAGGACATGGCGGAGCTTGTGCAGGCGGTGAGGGCAAGCGCGCCGAGGAGCA
>DASQJO010000343.1:0-7076 GCA_035630955.1 Kineosporiaceae bacterium | reverse complement strand
GCGAACGACGTCGCCCGGTCCGCCGCGACCCGCCGGACGGAGCCCGAGGTCGTTCGCGTGGCGGTCCGCGCCCGCCGTCAGAGCCGGTTCATCTCCCGCCGCCGCAGCACCGGCGACACGGCCCAGAGCATCAGCAGCAGCACGGCGACGGCGATCCCGAGCGTGATCGCGAGCCAGCGCGGCAGCACGAGGTCGAGGATGAGCAGCATCGACGCGACGATCCCGAGGCCGAGCGCCGTCAGGCCGCCCTTGGCGAACACGTTGCTCGCGTCGACGATCTCCTTCTTCAGCCGGTGCCGGAACAGCGCCCGGTGCCAGGCGACGGGCGCGATGATGCAGGTCGTCGCGACCGCGAGCGACAGCGCCGCGATCACCAGCAGGCTCTTCTCGTAGCGGTCGAGTTCGGCGAAGCGGGCCTGCAGCGGCAGCGTGAGCAGGAACCCGAAGAGGATCTGGACGCCGGTCTGCGTGACGCGCAGCTCCTGGAGCAGGTCGATGAAGTTGCGGTCGGCGCGCTGCTCGTCGGTCTCGCCGGGCCGCCCCCAGTCGGAGGCCGGGCCCTCCTGCTGCGACGTCACGGGCCGACGTTAGATCCAGATCGCGGGGTCCACCGCTTCACCGTCGTCCGGCGTGGTGCTGCCCGGCGTGCCGGGCAGCACGCGCACCTGGCCGGGGACGCCGACGACGATGGCGCCGTCCGGCACGTCCCGGACGACCACCGCGTTCGCTCCGACCTGCGCTCCCTTGCCCACGACGACCGGGCCGAGCACGCGCGCGCCAGCGCCGATGATCACGCCGTCTCCGATCGTGGGGTGCCGCTTCGTGCGCCGCAGGCTGCGGCCGCCGAGCGTGACGTCGTGGTACATCATCACGTCGTCGCCGATCTCCGCGGTCTCGCCGATGACGACACCCATCCCGTGATCGATGAAGAACCGGCGTCCGATCTGCGCTCCGGGGTGGATCTCGACGCCGGTGACGGCGCGGGTCGCCTGCGAGATCAGACGTGCCGGCAGCCGCAGCCCACGCACCCAGAGCGCGTGGTGCAGCCGGTACGCCCAGATCGCGTGCAGCCCCGGATACCCCAGCACCACCTCGGCGCGGCTCCGGACGGCAGGGTCGCGGGCGACGGCGGCGTCGACGTCCTCACGCAGCCGTGCCCGCCAGCCCAACCTCTGCGACACCTGATCGATCAGTCGACGAGGTCCTGGAAGAGGATCGTCGACAGGTAGCGCTCGCCGTAGGACGGGACGACCACGACGATCAGCTTGCCCTCGAACTCGGGACGCTGCGCGATCTGGACGGCCCCCCAGAGCGCGGCGCCGGAGGAGATGCCGACGAGCAGCCCCTCCTCCGTCGCGGCGCGGCGGGCGTAGGTGATCGCCGCGTCGTTGGGGGCGTCGAGGACCTCGTCGTAGATGGAGCGGTCGAGGATCGCCGGGACGAAGTTGGCGCCGATGCCCTGGATCGGGTGCGGCGCGGGCTGGCCGCCGTTGAGGATCGGGCTGGCGGCGGGCTCGACGGCGAAGATCTTCACGTCCGGCTTGCGCTGCTTGAGGACCTGACCGACGCCGGTGATCGTGCCGCCGGTGCCGATGCCGGCGACGACGGCGTCCACCTGACCGTCGGTGTCGTTCCAGATCTCCTCCGCGGTCGTCCGGCGGTGGATCTCCGGGTTGGCCGCGTTCTCGAACTGCCGGACCAGGACGGCGCCGCGCTCCTGCCCGATCTGCTCAGCGCGGGCCACGGCGCCCCGCATGCCCTCGGCGGCCTGCGTGAGGACGAGCTCGGCGCCGTACGCGCGCAGCAGGGCCCGCCGCTCCTTGCTCGCCGACTCCGGCATCGTGAGGACGACCTTGTAGCCGCGGGCTGCGCCGACCATCGCGAGGGCGATGCCGGTGTTGCCGCTGGTCGCCTCGACGATCGTGCCGCCGGGCTTGAGTTCGCCCGCCGCCTCCGCCGCATCGACCATCGCGACGCCGATGCGGTCCTTGACGCTGCTCGCCGGGTTGTAGAACTCGAGCTTCGCGACGACGGTCGCCGGGGCGCCGTCGGTGATCCGGTTGAGCCGCACCAGCGGGGTGTTGCCGATGAGCTGGGTGACGTCCTCGTAGATCCGCGCCATCTGCGCAGCACCGCCCTCGTCAGGCCGGGTCGGGCCCGGCGACCGCGCGCCCCGCCGCGGAGCGCTCCTCGACAGGCGAACCTACCGAGCACGTCCTCGTGTTCCCGCCCTCGGATGTCGATCGTCCGCGATGTGGACCAAGCCCCGGCGTCCCGTCGTTCTGCAGGCGGAACCTCAGAAGTGCGACGGCTGCGGCCGTGAGGCGGCGCCGGCCTGCTCGACGGCGGAGGCACCCTCCCGGGCCATCCAGTCGGTGATCGCGCGCAGCGTCCACTCCGGCGTCTCGAGCATCGGGACGTGCCCGACGTCGTGCGCCTCCTCGTAGCGCCACCGCGGGTTGAGTCGCGCCACCCGCCGCGCCGTGCCCACGGAGACGAGCCGGTCCCGGTCGCCCTGGAGCAGGAGGACGGGCTGCCGGATGCCCGCGAGCATCCGCTGGAACTGCCGCCGCCGGCCGAGCAGCGTGAGCAGCGAACGGGTGGCGGCGACGAACTCGGCGTCCATCTCCGTGTACGCCTGCCGGCGGCGGGCGAGCTCGAGGTGCGCCTGGACGACGTCCCTCGGCACCCGTGACGGGTCGACGCAGCACAGCCGGAGCGTCTCCATCGCCATCTCCTCCGCCGTCCGGACCCTGCGCCGGCCGCGCATGAGCAGCGAACCCATCCCGGGCGCGAAGTAGGCGGCGAAGAGGGCGGCGACGCCGGGGTCGGCGCGGCTGGTGAGGTAGACGGGCAGGGCCGGGTCGATGAGCACGGCGCCGGCGACGTCCTCGGGGTAGGTCGCCGTCGCGAGCGCGCTGATCGCCCCGCCCATCGAATTGCCGACAAGGATGACCGGGGCGCCGGTGACCTCGCTGACGAAGCGGTGGAGGAGCTCGGTGTTGGCCTCCACCGTCGTGCGCCGGGCGCCGCCCCGCGTCAGGCCGAAACCGGCCAGGTCGAGCGCCAGCACGCGGCAGGTCTGCGCGAGCTGCGGCGCAATGGCGAGCCAGTTCGCGTGCGAGCCGCCGAGTCCGTGCACGCAGACCAGGAGCGGACCGTCGTCCGGCCCGCCGAAGTCGACGTAATGGACCGGACCGTCAAGATCGGCCCAGCGTGACGGCGGCAGGGAGACCATGTCGTCAGGCTCGGCGGGCCCCCGGCCGGTGTCAATCGGAACCCGAGCCACGGCGGGCAGCGACGTGTGTTGACGCTCGGTGGACGAACCGCCCGCCAACACGGCGGATCCGGTACCGCGGGCTGACACCGCGGTACGTCATGATGCATTCCGACCGCTCCGCCGGCGCACGCCGTCACCGACGGTGGACGGACGCAGAGGGAGGCGCATGACGGAAGGCTCCGACCGCGCTGCCTCCGCCTGGCAGACGCTGCGCGGCTACGAGAACCCCGAGCGCTACCTCGACACCGCCGGCCCGCTCGCCCGGCCGCCCGGCGCCGTGGCCGAGAGCGAGCAGGCGTATGTCGCGCACTCCTGCGACCTGACCCTCAGCGGGGGTCTCGCCACCGCCGTCGCCGGACCGCTCGCGGCCTGCGCGCTCGCCGAGCACTACGCGCTGCGGCGGATCGGCGGAGCCGGCGTCGCGGCACTGACCGCGACCGCCGTCGCCGCGGCCGAGCACGCGAGGACCTCGGGCGGCTCGACGGTCGCGCAGGACGACGACGGCGTCGTCCCGCCCGGCTACCCGCGCCTCGCGCACGTGACGGGCTGGCTCGCCGGCGACCGCGACGACCCGGGAACGCAGCCGGGGCAGCCGGGGCAGTCGGGGCCGGACGCCGACCGCTGGAACGCCGTCCGGCTGCTTCAGCCCGCGCCCGGACTGAGCCCCCTGCACCGCCTGCTCGTCGCGCTGGCCCGGCCTCGCCTCGGCGCCGGACGCCGGGGTGCCGCCGTCGCCCTCGCCGCCGCGGCGCTGCCGGAGGGGACCGCGGCGTTCGTCGCCGGCATGGTGTGGGCCGGGGTGGTGCTCGCGTGGATCGGGCTGACCGTCGCGCTGGTGCGCTCGCCGACCGTCGCCGGCTGGGTCGTCGCGGTCCTCACGCCCGCGCTCCTGGTCACCGTCGTGCTCGCCGGGCTCTCGGCCACCGCCGTGGCGGCGCTCGTGACGCTCCGGCGGCTGGTCGTGCACGACGCTGCGGACGCCGGGTTCGGCCTGGTCCCGGGCGTGCCGCCCGGCACCCCGGAGGGCGAGCCGGCCCGGCCCACCCTGCTCGACCGGCTCGCCGGGGTTCCCGACCCCGCCGGGCTTCCGCCGCTGACCTGCTGGTTCACCGACCTCGTCGACGACGTCGCCGGGGTTCCGAGCGGCACCGACGACAGGCACGCCCTGACCTTCGGCGACCTCTGGCTCGGCCGCGCCGCCACCGAGGGCGACCTCGACCAGCTCCGCCGGGCGGCGGTGGACCCCGAGCAGCGCGTCGTCGACCTGCGCCTCGTCGCCACCGACGTCACGCGCGGGCGGAGCGTGATCCTCCCGGCGGCACGCTCCCGGACGCCGTGGCTGCTCTGCCCGGACTGCTGGCACGAGGTGCTGCCCGGCCGGGTCGTCGACCAGGTGCTCGCCGCCTCGCCGCAGCCCGAGCCTCAGGCCTGCCCGCGGCACGGCACGCACCTGCGTGCGTTGCCGCCGCCGTGGGCGCTCCCGGTGGCCGTCGCGGCGCGCCTCGCCGGCGGCGTACCCGGCCTGCTGCGCGCCGTTCCCCTGTACCGGGCCGCGGTGCCGGACGCCGGGAAGACCCGCGACGCGTACGGCGCGCGAACCGCGCAGTCTGCGGACGAGCCCGCGGTGCCCGCGGTGACGACGCACTGGTTCACCGGATCGCCACCGGCGGACGCGCCCGTGTCGCTCTTCGACGCCGTGCTGCCCCGGTGGCCGACCGTCGCGCTCACCGTCGTCCGGGGTTCCGAGGCGGACGACGACGGCGCCGGTCCGTGGGTGGAGACGCCGGACGCCGACAGCGGCCCCCCGCCCTCCCTCGCCCAAGCGCCCGCGGACGGCGTCGCCTTCGCGCGTGCCGTGCTCGCGGCGGCGTCCGGCTGGCGGGACCGCGCCGCCGCGGAGTCGCCGGGGACCCGCAACCGGATCGCGATCGTCCGCCGTGGTGCGGGTGCGACGGGCACGGCGGGGTTCCTCGCCGACGACGAGGTGCTGCGGCTCGCCCTGCGCGGCTGCGAGGCCGGGCGCGAGCTCCGGTGGCGCTTCACCGGACAGGACGGCGAGATCCACGGCCAGACCGGGACCGACCGGTACCGGTGGATCCGCGTGCGGACGGCGCTGGGCGAGCGCCGCAGGGAGAGCCTCACCGTCGCGGCCCGCCTCCCCCTGTTGACGGACCTGCCCGGCGCCTACCGGGTGCCCGCGGCCGTCACCGGCTGGTTCACCCCGGCGATCGCGCCCGGCCGGGTCGACCCCGCGTGGGTGGACGCGACGGCAGCGCTCACGCCCCTGCGGGCACTCACGGCGGAGGGCGTGCTCGACTGGGACACCGACTACGGCGCACCGCCACCCGATCCCGACGCGGGCTGCTGAGTCAGAACAGCAGCTGGCCCTCGAGGTCGAGCAGGTAGCGCTTGCGGTCCAGCCCGCCGCCGTAGCCGGTGAGCGAGCCGTCCGAGCCCACCACGCGATGGCACGGGATGATGATCGAGATCGGGTTCGAGCCGTTGGCGAGGCCCACGGCGCGCGAGGCGCCCGGCGGTTGGCCGAGCCGGCGCGCGATCTCCCCGTAGCTGGTCGTCGCGCCGTAGGGAATGTCGAGCAGCGCCTGCCACACGCGCTGCTGGAAGACGGTGCCGGCGGGGGCGAGGGGGAGGTCGAAGACCTGCCGCTCGCGGGCGAAGTACTCGCCGAGCTGGGTCGTGGCGGCGGCCAGGACGGGGTGCTCGTCGTCCCTGACTCCGCCGCGCGCGAGGGAGAGCGGCCGCTCGTCGTGCCCGCCGCGGTGGCGCTCGAAGAAGACGGCGGTGAGGGCGTCGCCGTCCGTCGTCAGCAGGAGCTCGCCCACCGGGGTGGGCAGAAGCGTCCACGCCGCGGTGGACGTTCCGGTCGTCATGTGCCGATCCTGCCACCGGCGTCCGACATGCCCGACCCTCCCGCCAGCCAGTCGGCGGTGCCCGCGGCGACGGCCGCGTGCACGGCGCGGGCGACCCTCGCTCCCCAGGTCGAGCGCGGGCCGCCGTAGGGCTCGGCGTCCTGGCCCTCCCCGGGCTCGGGGCAGACGACGCAGACGGCGTCCGACGAGGTGCCCGTGCCCCGGACGCCGGCCTCGGCGAGGGCCTGGGCCTTGGCCTCGGTCGCGGTGACGACGGCGTTGACGAGCGCGGCGTCCGCGAGCGGGACGGGCACGACGACGAGCACGTTGATCGTGCCGACGGGTTCGGCGGTCTCGCGGGCCGCGGCGTCCGCGGGGACCGCCGCCCACACGGGCAGGCCGAGCCCGACGGTGGCGGCGGCGAGCACGCCCTCGTCGGTCGCCGTCGTGCCCCGCCGGACGTCCGCCGCGGTGAGCATGGCCGCCCCGGCGTCCGGGTCGAGCCCGAGACCGGCGGCGATCTCGCGGGCGTGCGCGACCGGGTCGGGATGGAAGTACTCCTTGTCGACCTGCGCGTCGAGCCACCACGCGCACGCCCGCAGGCCGCCGCCGAGCAGGGCGGTGGAGAGGGCGCGCCAGCCGGGACCGCCGTCCCAGACCAGCACCGGCCACGGCCGGCCGCCCTCCTGGCGCTCGAGCAGCCGGACGCCGGGGGTCACGGGACGCTGCGGAGCAGCGACGGGCGCACGGGATGCACCCGGACGCCGGCGCCGTCGGGCGTGACCTCGGCGGTCGCGCCGTAGTGCCGGGCGAGTGCCTGGCTCGTGAGCACGTCCCGGGGACGGCCGGAGTCGGCCACGCGGCCCTGGGCGAGCAGGACGAGACGGTCGGCGTACTGGGCCGCGAGCACGAGGTCGTGCAGGGTC
>DASQJO010000342.1:0-2383 GCA_035630955.1 Kineosporiaceae bacterium | reverse complement strand
GAGGTCGACCACCGCGCACGCCGGCAGCCCCGCGGGCAGGGCGGGGTGGGCCGGGGCCGGCGCGCTGTCAGGGGCGATCACGCTCATCGCCCTTCAGTGTCTCAGCACCGGCTCAGTCGGTGGCCAGGAGCGCGCGGACGGCGGCCGGGACGGTGGCGGCGACGTCGCCGGCCAGGATCGGGCCGCCCGGATCCGGGCCGGCGGCGACGGTGGCGGCGCGGCCGTGGACGTCGGCGGCCAGTGCCGCGGCGTCGGCCGGCGCCAGCCCCGCCCCGAGGAGCGCGCCGAGGATGCCGGCGAGGACGTCGCCGGCCCCGGCGGTGGCCAGCCAGGAGGGCGCGCGCCGGACGCTGCGCAGGGGGCCGCCGTCGCCGGGGACGACGAGCGTCGTCGAGCCCTTCAGCAGGACGGTGGCGCCGGTCGCCTCGGCGAGTTCGCGGGCGTGCGCAGCCGGCGCGGCCTCGACCTCCGAGCGGGGAATCTCCTCCCCGCCGCGAACCGCCGCGAGCAGCCGGGCCAGCTCGCCGGCGTGCGGGGTGAGGACGGTGTGGACGCCGAGAGCGCGGCGGAGGTCGGGCTCGTCGCCGAGCAGCGCGAGCGCGCCCGCGTCGACGACGCAGGGCAGACCGGAGCGCAGCGCATCGCGGATGTGGTCCGCCTGGCCGTCGTCGGCGTCCGGGTCGACCCCGGAACCGAGCACGTAGGCCTGCACGCGCCCGGTCCCGACGACGACCTCGGGCCACGCCTGCCGGACGTGGTCGGCGGCGTGCTCGGGGCCGACGTAGCGGACCATGCCCGTGCCCGCTCGCAGCGCGCCGCCGACGCAGAGGACGGCGGCTCCGGTGTACGCCGACGACCCGGCGACGACGCCGACCACGCCCCGCCGGTACTTGTCGTCCTCCGGCGTCGGGACGGGCCACAGCGCCGCGGCGCCGCCGCCGGTGAGTCGCTCGACGGCGGGAGGCCCTCCCGCACGCAGACCCGGCAGGAGGCCGATGTCGACGACCTCGACCCGGCCGGCGGCGCGGTCGCCGGGCGGCAGGACCAGGCAGGGCTTGGGGGCGCCGAAGGTCACGGTGACGTCGGCGGTGACGTAGGCGGCGGGCGTGGCACCGGTGTCGGGGTCGACGCCGCTGGGCAGGTCGACGGCGACGACGAGCGGAGCGCCGGCGGTCCCACGATCCGTGAGCGCGGCGACCAGGCTCGCGGCGGGCTCGCGCAGCCCGGCGGACCCGCCGATCCCGACGATGCCGTCGACGACGAGGTCGGCGTCGCGGAGCAGCGGCTCGGCCGCGGACGGCTCGGTGACGCGGCCGCCGGCGGCGCGCAGCGCGGCGAGGCCCTCGGGGTGGACGTTCGCGGCGAGGCGGACGGCCGTCACCCGGACGCCGCGGCGGGCGAGGCGCGCCCCTGCCCACAGGGCGTCACCGCCGTTGTTGCCGGCACCGACGAGGAGGACGGCGCGGGCGCCGGCCAGGCGGCCGCGGCGCTCCCTGAGCTCGCGCGCGCAGACGGTGGCGAGCCCGGCTGCGGCGCGTTGCATGAGGGCGCCCTCCGGGGTGCGGGCGAGCAGGTCGTCCTCGGCGGCGCGGACGGCTTCCACGCCCCACGCCCGCTCCCAGCCGTCGGTCCCGGTCGCGCTCATGCCAGCTCCCGCTGCATGCAGATGGACGTCTCGCTGTCGACGTACGGCGGGAAGCGCGGGACCTCGACGAAGCCGTGGCGCCGGTAGAACCCGAGCGCCGCGTGCTGCTGGTCGCCGGTCTCGAGCCGCAGGACCCGGACGCCGTGGCGCCGGGCGTGCTCGACGAGCGCGCTCATGATCGCGTCGGCCGCGCCGTTCCCGCGCTGCTCGGGGACGACGTACATGCGCTTCAGCTCCGCGACGCCGCCGTCCTGGACCTCGACGCCGCCGATGCCGGTCAGCCGCCCGCCGGTCCGCACCCCGACCAGGTGCACGCCGCTGCGCCGCAGCTGGTACGGGGAGTACCCGAACATCTGGTCGTCGGTGTACCCGCCGCCCGCGAGCTCGACGTCGAGCGCCCGGACCAGCTCGAGGACCTCGGGGCTGCCGACGTCGACCGCGTGGGTCTCCACGGAGCCGAAGGCTACCCGCGGCGTACGCCGGCGACCGTCGCGGGACTACTCGACCGTGACGGACTTCGCGAGGTTGCGCGGCTGATCGACGTCGAGGCCCTTGGCCGTCGCCAGCTCGCAGGCGAACACCTGCAGCGGGACGACGGTGACGAGCGGCGCGAGCAGCGTCGGCGTCTGCGGCACGCGGATGACCTCCGTCGCATACGGCACGACCTCGTCGTCGCCCTCCTCCGCGATGACGATCGTCCGCGCCCCGCGGGCGTTGATCTCCTGGATGTTCGAGACG
>DASQJO010000341.1:0-4209 GCA_035630955.1 Kineosporiaceae bacterium | reverse complement strand
TCGGCTCGGGCCCCGGACCGCCGCCGTCCCAGCTGAGGATCGGCTGCGGGACGGGCAGCGGCGACCCACAGGCCGGTCGAGCCCTAATCGGACGAGCTCATGTTCCGCTAGGACCGGCTGCGCCCCGCGGACGTGCACCTGACGATGTCGAGGGCGGTGTCGCATGCGGAGCTCGAGGTGCTGGCCATCAGGGCGAGCGGCTGCGTCAGCCACGCCGCGTCGCTGTCCTCGCCTACCCCCGCCGCGGCACGACAGACATGGCGGTGCGTGCGCATCTCAGCTGCCCGCATCGGCCCGTGCTTGTCGTTGTCACTTATCAGCCCCTGCCGGTGAGGCATTGGTGCGCCCGCTGGGATTCGAACCCAGGGCCTACGGATTAGAAGTCCGCTGCTCTGTCCGCTGAGCTACGGGCGCCCGCCCTCCGCCCCCAGGGGGGCGGCGGGCCGGACTTCAGCCTAGCGGTGACCTTCACCGCACCCCTCCTTCTCGACCAGTCCGTCAACGCACAGTCAACACTCCGGGACTCTTCGTCGAACCCCCCGTTTGGCATTCGACGTACCACGTGGCTGTCGCCTGGGGTTTTGGCACTATCAGCTGGTCAAGGCAGGCTTTGGACCACGTCATGAGGGCGGCCCCGCTGGGCCGGAGGAGGTCGGAGTGGAACCGCACGCGGACGCCGTCCTGAACGGTGACGCCGTGCCGTCCGCCGTCTCTGTGTCCGTCCCGGGTGCAGCGCCGCCGGCCGAGACGACCGCGCCGGCCGAGACGACCGCGCCGGTCGAGGCCGCGGCGTCGCGCCGACCGCGACGGGTGGCAGCGCCGTCCGGCGTGCCCACGGCGGCCGACCTCGCCGCCGCGCACGCGGCCGTGGAGTGGGACCAGTACGAGGAGCGCGACCTGCTCGGTGCCGCAGAGAGCCTGCGGGCCGAGGTCGTGAGCCTCCCCCTGCCGCTCGAGCTGCCGGACGTCGAGCTCGCCCGCTCCGAGCGGGAGGCCCTGCTGGGTCAGCTCGACGACTATCTGCTGCCCCGGCTGCGCCGCCTCGACGCGCCGCTGCTCGCCGTCGTCGGCGGCTCGACGGGCGCGGGCAAGTCCACGCTGGTCAACTCCATCGCGCGCCGCGAGGTGACGCGCTCCGGCGTCCTGCGCCCGACGACCCGCTCGCCGGTCCTGGTCCACCACCCGTACGACTCCGGCGCGTTCCTCTCCCAGCGGGTGCTGCCCGGGCTGGCCCGCGTCACCAGCGAGGCGCCGGAGCCTGCCCAGCCCATCGACATCGACGCGCCGCGGGTGACGGCCCTCCGGCTCGTCCCGCACGACGGGATCACGCCGGGCCTGGCCGTGATCGACGCGCCCGACATCGACTCCGTCGTCGAGGCCAACCGCGACCTCGCCGTCCAGCTGCTCGCCGCGGCCGACCTGTGGGTCTTCGTCACCACCGCCACCCGCTACAGCGACAACGTGCCGTGGCAGATGCTCCGGCAGGCTGTGGAGCGCGGCGTCGCCGTCGCCGTCGTCCTGGACCGGGTGCCGCTCGACGTCATGCAGGAGGTCCGCACCCACCTCGCGACGCTGCTGCGTGACCGGGGCCTCGGCACCTCCCCGATGTTCACGATCCCGGAGACGACCCTCGAGGACGGCTTCCTGCCCGTCGGTCTCGTGGCCCCGCTCGCGGGATGGCTGCGCAGGCTCGCACTCGATGCCCGCTCCCGTGACGTCGTCGTGCGCCGCACGCTCATCGGCGTCCTGGACAGCCTGCACGAGCGGGTGCGGGTGGTCGCCGCCGCGGCCGACACGCAGGCCGCCGCCGAGGCGGACCTGCGGAGGGACGTCGAGAGCTGCTACGACGCCGCGCACGAGGAACTGCGCCGCAGCATCGCCGGCGGCGTCGTCGTCCGGGGCGAGGTGCTCTCGCGCTGGCACGAGTTCGTGGCGACGGGCGACGTCTTCCGCAGCCTCGAGCCCGGCGCGACGACGTGGCGGGAGCGGCTGCGGGTGAGGATGCGCGCGCCGCGCGTCGCCCCGGCACAACCCCTGCTCGACGCGGTACAGCAGGGAGTGGAGGGCGTCGTGCTCGCGCGCGTGCGCGCCACGTCGGAGGGGCTCGCCGCGGGCTGGGGGGAGCGTGCCGGGGGGCGTGGGCTGCTGGCGGGGACGCCGGAGCTCGTGCAGGTGCCGCCCGGGTTCGCGGAGCGGCTCGGCCGGACCCTCCGCGAGTGGCGGTCGACCCTGACCGAGCTCGTGCAGGAGCATCCCGCCGACGCCCGCGGGGCAGGGGTGATCCTGGGCATCGACGGGGCCGTCGCGGTGCTCGCCGTCCTGGCCCTGAACCCCGGCGCCATGGGCGGGGAGACCGGCGAGGTCGCCACGGCCGCGGCCGCCGTGCTCGCGGCCTCGCACGGTGCGGACGCCGTCGAGCCGCTGGCGGGCGCCGCACGCTCCAATCTCGTCGAGCGGACGGGCGAGCTGCTGGAGAGCGAGCGCGAGCGGGTCCTCGGCGTCCTGGACGCCCTGGGCATCCGCCCGGGTCGGGGAGACATCCTCGTCGCCCGGGCGGCCGTCGTCGAGGAGGCGCGGTGAGCGAGCGACTGCACAGGGCCCAGGAGATCGTGGCCAAGGCGAGCGCCCTGGCGACCGCGCTCGAGGTGGGCGACGAAAGGTTCGAGCCGCAGGCGCGGGAGGTCGCGGAGTCGACGCTGGCTCGGGCCGGTGAGCGGCTACAACTCGGCGGCACCCACACGATCGTCGCCCTGGTCGGCGCCACGGGCAGCGGCAAGTCGAGCCTGTTCAACGCCCTGTCGGGGATGGAGATCGCGGACGTCGGCGCCCGCCGTCCCCTGACGGCCCAGCCGATGGCGTGCGTGTGGGGTGAGGACGCCGGGCCGCTGCTGGACTGGCTCGAGGTGCCCGAAGGGCGCCGGGTCACGCGCGAGTCGGTGCTGGACGCCGACAGGGAGGCCGACCTGCGCGGCCTGGTGCTGCTCGATCTGCCCGACCACGACTCGACGGCCGTGGCGCACCGGCTCGAGGTGGACCGGCTGGTGGGGCTCGTCGACCTGCTCGTCTGGGTGGTCGACCCGCAGAAGTACGCCGACGAGGCCCTGCACCGCGGGTACCTGCGACCGCTCGTCGGGCACGACGAGGTCATGGTCGTCGTGCTCAACCAGGTGGACAAGCTCGCGGACACCGAGGTCGAGACCTGCCTCAAGGACCTGCGCCGCCTGATGGACGCCGACGGCCTCACGACGGTCCGGATTCTCGCCACGTCGGCGCGGGACGGGAACGGCGTCGACGAGCTCCGAGAGCTGCTCGAGGGCGTCGTCCAGGGCCGCAGCGCCTTCCTCACCAGGACCAGGGCCGATCTCGACGAGGCGGCCCGCACGCTGCGGCAGGGCCTGGCGGACACCGAGCCGGATGCGCGGCACCTCCCCGCCGGCGAGACCCTCGTCTCGGCCATGGCGTCGGCGGCGGGGCTGCCGGTCCTGCTCGACACCGTCGCCGCGGAGTACCGGCGGGCGGGGACGCAGGCGGTGGCGTGGCCGATCGCCCGCGCCTGGACGGTCCTGGGCGCGGATCCGCTGCACCGCCTGGGGCTCGGCGGGCAGGCCGAGGAGAGGCTCCGCGAGCTGACGCGCGCCTCGCTCGCTACACCCTCGCCGGCACAGCGGGAGCGGGTCGACCTCGCCGTCCGCGACGTCGCGAGCGAGGTCGCCGAGCAGCTGCCGCCTCGGTGGGGCGAGGCGGTCCGGAGGGCGGCGTCGCCCGACGTCGACGAGCTCGCCGGCGCTCTCGACGACGCCGTCAACACCGTCGACCTCACCGTCAGGCGCCCGCTCTGGTGGACGCCGGTGCTCGTCGTGCAGTACCTGCTCGTGGCGTGCGCGGTCGCCGGGTTCCTGTGGCTGTCGCTGCTCGGGGTGCTGCGTTGGGAGGGGTCCCCGCAACCGGACACTCCCTACCTCGATCCGGTGCCGCTGCCGACGGCGCTCTTCTTCGGGGGCGTCCTCCTCGGGGCGGTGTTGGGCTGGGTCGCGACGTCCCTCGTGCGGCGGGGTGCCCGCAGGCGACGGGCCGAGGCCGTGGAGGAACTGCGCGCGGCCGTCGGCGAGGTGGCGTGGCACCGCGTGGTCGGGCCCATCGCGGAGGTCCTCGAGGACCACCGTTCGGCCCGGCAGGCGCTCACGTCGGCGTTCTGAGGGCGGCGGCTCG
>DASQJO010000340.1:0-4132 GCA_035630955.1 Kineosporiaceae bacterium | reverse complement strand
GCGGCCGCATCGCCGCCGTCGGCGTGGCGCGTCGCACCGGGGTGTGGCTCTCGGACACCGGCCACGCGGCGCGGGTCGGCGGCGAGATCGCCGGCGTCGCCCGCGGCCTGCTGCAGGTCGTGCAGGACGACCGGGTCGCGGCCCTGCTCGAACAGGTCGTGCTGCGGCCGATGCTCGCCCGGCCCTGGGCGCCCGCCGGCGGGCGGCTGCTCGAGCAGATCGTGGCCGACCGCACGCACACCAAGCTCGTCGACCTTGTCGCGGCCGAGCTGCAGGAGTGGCTGGAGCGGCACGAGGACGTCGTGGTGGCGCTCGTCCGCGACCGAGCGCCGGCCTGGACGCCGGCGTGGCTCGACGAGCGCGTCTCCAAGCGCGCGTACCAGGAGGTGCTGCGCTGGGCAGGCGACGTGCGCGCCGACCCCCGGCACCGCGTGCGCATGGCGCTGGACGACGTCCTGATGGGCCTGGCGAAGGACCTGCAGTCGGACCCGGACATGCAGGCGCGGGCGATGGACCTGCAGCAGCGGATCCTCGAGAATCCCGGTGCACGCGACGCCGTGGAGGCGCTGTGGACGACGATCCGCGGCGTCATCGAGGAGGCGACCCGCGACGAGGACAGCGACCTGCGCCGCCGCCTCGTCGCCGGCATCGCCTCGTTCGGGGCGCGGCTCGCCGCGGACGCCGAGCTGCAGCGGACCGTCGACGGGTACGTGCAGGACGCCGCGGGCCACCTCGTGACGAGCTACCGCGACGAGGTGGCGACCGTCATCTCCGAGACGATCGAGCGTTGGGACGGCGAGGAGGCCAGCCGGCGGATCGAGCTCCTCGCCGGCCGCGACCTGCAGTTCATCCGGATCAACGGCACCGTGGTCGGCGGGCTCGTCGGCGTCCTCATCCACGCCCTGACGCTGCTCGCCGGCTAGCTCCCGGCAGGCGGGAGCTACACGAACCGGACGACGAGCAGGACCGCGATGATCACGACGACGAGCGCGATGCCGCCGATGACGACCCAGTTCGTGCGCTCCGAGGGCAGGTCGGGCTGGCGGTAGCTGGTCGCGGAGGTGCTCGACTCGATCGGCGGCGTGTCGCCCGGCGTGACCGACCCGCCGGGCTCCAACCCGGGCGTCGTCTCCGGCTGCGGGTCGGGCGGATCGGCCTGCGAGTACGAGGAGTTCCGGTCCGGATCCGTCGTCATTGCGCTGTCGTACCCGGCGCGCGCCTGCTCACACCCGCCGCCACACTGGCGCCGTGACCAGCGACGCGACCTCCGCTCCCGAGCACCACGACCTGGACGGCGACGGCGACGGGCCCCGGCTGTGGATCGTCCGGCACGGCCCGACGGAGTGGAGCTCGTCCGGCCGGCACACCGGGAGCACCGACGTCCCCCTCACCGAGGAGGGCGAGCGGGAGGCGGCGACGCTGCGGGACCGGCTGAAGGGGATCGACTTCGGGCTCGTGCTGACCAGCCCCCTGCAGCGCGCCCGCCGGACGGCGGAGCTGGCGGGGTTCGCGGACGCCGAGGTCGAGCCGCTCGCGCGCGAGTGGGACTACGGCGACTACGAGGGCCGGACGCGTGCCGAGATCCGCACGCAGATCCCCGGCTGGTCGCCGTGGACGCACCCGGACATGCCGAACGGCGAGCGCCTCGACCAGGTGGCCGACCGCGCCGAACGGGTCGTCGACCGGGTTCGCTCGAGCGCAGTCGCGGACGCCCTGTTGTTCGCGCACGGCCACCTGCTGCGGATGGTCGCCGTCACGTGGATCGACGCGCCGTGGCCGCTGGCGTGGCGGCTGCCGATCGACCCGGCCACGGTCTCCGTGCTCGGCTGGGACCGCGGGACGGCCGTCCTCGAACGCTGGAACTCCTGACGGATCACTCGCGGCGTCCCGGAGTTTCGCCGCTCCGCGCCGCGGGCAGATGGAGGGCATGGCCGTCACCCAGATCGTCGACCGGGCCGCGGGTGTCCGCGCCCTCGACCCCGTCGCCTCCAAGCTCGGCGCGCTCGTCGGCCGGGTCCCCGTCGCCGTCCGGGACCTGCTCCACGGCGTCTGGCTCGGTCACCCGCTGCACCCCGTGCTCGCCCAGGTGCCGGTCGGGACCTGGCTGAGCGCGAGCGTGCTGGACGCGGTCGCGGTCGCCACCCCCGAGGAGGGCCGCCGCGCCGGCGTCGAGCGGTCCGCCGAGGCCCTGCTCGCGGCGGGCCTCGCCGCGGTGCCCGCCGCCGCGGCCGCGGGCGCCGCCGACTGGTCCGCCCTGCATCGGGAGCAACAGCGCGTCGGGCTCGTGCACGCGTCGGCCAACGTCGTGGCCGCCACCCTGCTCGCGGCGTCCCTCGTGCAGCGCCGGCGCGGGCGTCAGGCGCACGGCCGGCTGCTCGGTCTGCTCGGCGTCTCCGCCGCCGCCGCGGGCGCGGCGATCGGTGGGCACTTGTCGTACCGCTGGGCGGCGGGCGCGAACCACGCGGAGGAGATCCCGTACACCACCCCCGAGGAGTGGACGGAGCTCGGCCGACTCGGCGAGTTCGAGCAGCGGACGCCGACCCTGCGGACGGTCGGAGAGACGCGGGTGGTCGTCGTCGCCCGGGGCTCGACCCTGTCGGTCTTCGCCGACGCGTGCAGCCACCTCGCCGGTCCGCTCTCCCAGGGCCGGGTCGTGGAGGAGCGGAACCGGGACTGCATCGTCTGCCCCTGGCACGGGAGCACGTTCTCCTTGGACGACGGCTCCGTCGTGCACGGACCGGCGACGGCGCCGCAGCCGAGCTTCGACGTGCAGGTGCGCGACGGCGTCGTCCGCGCCCGCGTCCGCCCCGCGGCCTGACCACACGAACGACCTCTGCCGCGAGAGTGCGGCCGCCCGGGTCCGGGGGCCGGCCCTCTCGCGACAGAGGTCGCGTCAGGACGGCGTCAGTGGTTGCGGCCGGTCAGCAGGTCGCGGGTGCGGTCGACGAGCCCGACCATGGGGCCGAGCGTCTTGCGGGCCAGCTCGCCGCGGGGCGCCGACGGGTGCGGGCGGGTCGGTGCCGCCGCCTTCGCCGTCCGGACCTTGTCGCCCAGCTCCCGCAGCTCCGCCTCGGAGTACACCGCGCGCAGCGCCGGGAAGAGGTTGTCCTCCTCGTCGGTGATGTGCTGCTGCAGGTCCGTGGCGAGCTTGAGCAGGGTCGGCCGGTTCGCGGGGTCGTGCGGGTCCTCGCCCTCGAGCTGCTTGAGCGCCTCCTCGACCTCCTGGTGGTCCGCCCGCTCCTTGTCGGCGATGGCCTTGCCGTTCGGCACCCTGTCCTCGACCGCGGGGTAGAGGTAGGACTCCTCGGCGATGGCGTGCCGGACCAGCTCGGTGATCAGCTGCTCCATCGTGTCCTGCCGCTCGTCCGGCGACAGCGTGTCGCCCTGCAGCCGGGCCAGCAGCTCCTGCGCCTCGCGGTGGTCGACGATGAGCTCGGCGACGACGTCGTCGTCGGGATGGTGCTCGGGTGGCATCTTGCTCCCTCTCGGATCGGGGTCAGGCGGCTTGGAGGCCCTCGCGCAGCCTGCGCAGGGCCTTGCTGATCAGGCGGGACACCTGCATCTGCGTGACGCCGACGTCGTCGGCGATCTGCTGCTGGGTCCAGCCCTGGAAGAAGCGGAGTGCGAGGATCCGCCGGTCGCGGGGCGACAGCCGCTCGAGCAGCGGCCGCACGGAGAGGACGTCGTCGATCTGGCCGAGCATCGGGTCGAGGTCGCCGAGCGTGTCGCCGACGGCGAGGTCCTCGGCGCCGCCGACGGGCGCGTCCAGGGAGTGCACGTGGTAGAGGTCCGCGCTGGCGACACACTCGACGACGTCGTCCTCGCTGGCGCCGAGGTGCGTCGCGATCTCGCTGAGCCGGGGCGCCCGGCCGAGGGTCTGCGTGAGGTCGGCGGAGGCCCGCTCGACCTCGGCGCGGAGCTCCTGGATCCGCCGCGGCGGGCGGATGTCCCAGCCCTGGTCCCGGAAGTGCCGCTTCACCTCGCCGGAGATGGTCGGAACGGCGTACGCGAGGAAGTCCCGCCCGCGCTCGGGGTCGAAGCCCCCGGCGGCCTTGACGAGCCCCAGGTGCGCGGCCTGCACCAGGTCCTCCACCGCCTCGCCCCGTGAGCGGTACCGCAGCGCGATGCTCGT
>DASQJO010000339.1:0-6138 GCA_035630955.1 Kineosporiaceae bacterium | reverse complement strand
CCGGTGTACTACCGCGGGGGCGCAGTGCTCCTCTGCGTGGCGGTGGTGGCCGTCATCGTCGGTCTCGAGGCCGGCGGCCCGGGGGTCGCCCGCCGGATGCTGGGCTCGGCGCCGTTCGTGGCCGTGGGGGAGATCTCCTACGGGCTCTATCTGACCCACCACGTGGTGTTCCTGGCGCTGCCCGTCGCCGGGACGGACGGCTGGCGGCTCGCGGTCGTCCAGGCGTGCCGGCTGACGGTCAGCATCGGTCTCGCGGTCGTCTCCTACCTCGCCCTCGAGCGGCCGCTGCAGCGCGGGACCCTGCCGTGGGTGGGGCGGTCGTCGACGAGGCTCCTGGTCGCCGTCGGTGCCGCCACCGCGGCGACGGTGGCGCTCAGCACCGTGCTGCTCGCGGGGCCGTGACCCCGACCCGGACGGCAGGACTCAGGCCTCGACGACCAGGGGAATGATCATCGGACGGCGGCGATAGCTCTCGTTGACCCACCGGCCCACGACCCGCCGGACCACCTGCTGCAGCTGGTAGGTGTCACCGACGCCGCCGCTCGCGGCCTCGGTGAGCGCGTCGGCGATGCGCGGCTTGATGCGGTCGAAGACGGTCTCGTCCTCGGCGAACCCGCGGGCGTGGATCTCCGGCCCCGCCACGACCTTGCCGCTGCCGGAGTCGACCACGACGACGATGGAGATGAACCCCTCCTCGCCGAGGATGCGCCGGTCCTTGAGGTCCGCATCGGTGATCTCGCCGACGCTCGCGCCGTCCACGTAGACGTAGCCGCAGCGGACCGCGCCGGCGATGCGCGCGATGCCGTCGACGAGGTCGACGACCACCCCGTCCTCCGCGACGACCACCCGCTCGCGCGGGACGCCGGTCCGGACGGCGAGTTCGGCGTTGGCCACGAGGTGCCGGACCTCGCCGTGGACCGGCATCACGTTGCGCGGCCGGAGGATGTTGTACGCGTAGAGCAGCTCGCCGGCGCTGGCGTGGCCCGAGACGTGCACGCGGGCGTTGCCGTGGTGGACGACGTTCGCGCCCAGCCGGGTCAGCCCGTTGATGACCCGGTAGACCGCGTTCTCGTTGCCCGGGATGAGCGAGGAGGCCAGCACGACCGTGTCGTCGGGGCCGACGGTGACCCGGTGGTCGCGGTTGGCCATCCGCGAGAGCGCCGCCATCGGCTCGCCCTGCGACCCCGTGCACATGAGCACGACGCGGTCGTCCGGCAGCTCGTCGACCTCCTTGATGTCGACGAAGAGGCTGTCCGGCACGTGGAGGTAGCCCAACTCGCGCGCGACCCCCATGTTGCGGACCATCGACCGCCCGACGAGCGCCACCTTGCGCCCGTGCGCGAGTGCGGCGTCGCACACCTGCTGGACGCGGTGCACGTGGGAGGCGAAGCTCGCGACGATGATCCGGCGTCTCGCCTGGGCGAAGACCCCGTCGAGCACGGGCGCGATCTCGCGCTCGGACGTGGTGAAGCCGGGCACCTCGGCGTTCGTGGAGTCGACCATGAAGAGGTCGACGCCCTCCTCCCCCAGCCGGGCGAAGGCGCGCAGGTCGGTGAGCCGGCCGTCGAGCGGCAGCTGGTCCATCTTGAAGTCGCCGGTGTGCAGCACGGTGCCGGCGCCGGTGCGGACGGCGACGGCGAGCGCGTCCGGGATGGAGTGGTTGACGGCGACGAACTCGCACTCGAACGGCCCGAACCGCTCGACCTGGCCCTCACGGACGGCGAGCGTGTACGGCGTGACCTTGTGCTCCTTGAGCTTGGCCTCGACGAACGCCAGCGTCAGCTGGGAGCCGACGAGCGGCAGGTCGGCCCGCAGCCGGAGCAGGTAGGGGACGGCGCCGATGTGGTCCTCGTGCCCGTGCGTGAGGATCACGGCCACGACGTCGTCCAGGCGGTCGGCGATCGAGGAGAAGTCGGGCAGGATCAGGTCGACGCCGGGCTGGTTGTCCTCGGGGAACAGCACGCCGCAGTCGATGATCAGGAGCCGGCCCCGATGCTCGAGGACGGCCATGTTGCGCCCGACCTCGCCCAGGCCGCCGAGCGCGATGACGCGCAGCCCGTTGTCGGCGAGCGGCGGCGGGGGCGCCAGCTCCGGATGAGGATGACTCACCGCGCTCCCTCGCTTCGCTCGGTCGGCGGTTCGCAGGACGCTGTGCCGATGGTTCGCTCGCTGCGCTCGCTCACAGCAGCCCGCTCTCGGCGAGGTCCGCGCGGAGCTGGTCGACCTCGGCGTCGGTGGCCCGGACGAGCGGCAGCCGCATCTCCCGGTTGGGCAGGACGCCGAGCAGCTGCAGCGCCGCCTTCGTCGTGATCGCGCCCTGCGTGCGGGTCATGAGGCCGGTGACGGCCGGGATCAGCCGAGCGTGCACCTGGCGGGCGGTGACGAGGTCGCCCTCGTCGACGGCGCGCACCATCTGCGCGTACTCGAGGCCGGCGACGTGGCTGACCACGCTGACGGCACCGGCCGCGCCGTGCGCGAGCCAGGCGAGGTTGAGGGCGTCGTCGCCGCTGTAGTACGCCAGGTCGGTCGCGGCCATCACGACGGACCCGGCGAAGAGGTCGCCGGTCGCCTCCTTGACGGCGACGATCCGTGGGTGTTCGGCGAGGCGCAGGAGGTTCGGCGTCCCGATCCGGACCGCCGACCTCCCCGGGATGTCGTACAGCATGAGCGGCAGGTCGGTGGCGTCCGCGACCGCCGTGAAGTGCGCCCGGATCCCCTCCGCCGGCGGCTTGTTGTAGTACGGCGTCACCGCGAGGAGCCCGTGCGCGCCGGCCTTGTCCGCCTGCTGGGCGAGCTCCACGGAGTGGGCCGTGTCGTTGGTCCCGACCCCGGCGACGATCCGCGCCCGGTCGCCGACCGCCTCGACGACGGCACGCAGCAGGGCCTCCTTCTCGGCGTCCGTCGTCGTCGGCGCCTCCCCCGTCGTCCCGGAGATCACCAGGCCGTCGTGGCCGCGCTCGACGAGGTGGGCGGCGAGCGCCTGGGCCGCGTCGAGGTCCAGCCCGCCGTCGGCGGTGAACGGCGTCACCATGGCCGCGAGCACGGCACCGAAGGGGCGGGTCGGGAGGACATCGGCCATGGGGCAAACGTAGCGGCCCGGGCCGACAGTGCCCCGGCGGCGGCGGCGGTGCTGCCGCCGCCGCCCGGCCGACGGCACGGCCCGACAGCAGGGAACCCCGGCGCCGCTCGCACGGGGGTTGAAGCAGCACCGGGGTCCGTCGTTGTCATCGTCCCCTGCAACTCAGGCGTTACAAAGATGCTCGGGGGGCTTTCATGGCCGGAGACGATGGATCCCGGTGTCGCCCGCTCGGGGGTTCGGACGACACCGGGATTCACGGGCTCCATCGCGGGTGCGGCTACGGCTGTTACCGCACGCGCATGTGACCTGAGTCACACGGTCAGGGCGCCACCCTGCCGTTGGCCTCGAAGGCGGCATGGGTCAGCGGCATGAGTCCCGCCCACAGCTCCTCCATGCGTTCGGCGCACATCTCGATCTCCCGCTGCGGGAACGACGGGAAGCGTGAGCCCTCGCGGGCGGTGCGCAGCGAGAGGAAGTTCATGAGCGAGCGTGCGTTCATCGTCACGTACATCGACGAGTAGATGGTCAGGGGCAGCACGATGCGGGCGACCTCGCGCGCCACGCCGGCCTCGAGCATCCGCTGGTAGGAGGCGAACGCCTCCCGGCAGACGCGCTCCGTCTCGGCGCGCACCAGCTCGGTCTGCTCCGGCGTGCCCTCGAGGAACTCGTAGGCGCCCGGCTTGCCGACCTGCCGCAGCCGACGCTCCGGCCCCGGCACGTAGAAGACCGGTCGCAGCTCCCGGTAGCGCCCGCTCTCCTCGTTGTAGCTCGCGATCCGGTGCCGCATGAACTCGCGGAACACGAAGATCGGCGCGTGCACGTAGAACGTCATCGAGTTGTGCTCGAAGGGTGAGCCGTGGCGGTCCCGCATCAGGTAGTTGATCAGGCCCTTGGACCGCTGCGGGTCGGCGTCGAGTTGGTCCAGGCTCTGCTCGCCCTGCGTGGAGACGCGGGCCGCGAAGAGCACGTCGGCGTCCTGCGCGCTCGACCGCACCAGCTCGACCGTGACGTCGGACCGGAAGGTGACCTCGGGAGCCGCGAGCTCGACCGGCCGGCTGTCGGTGTCCGTCATGGCGCGACCCTACCGAGGGGCACCGACATCCGATGGGAGACTGCTGGGCATGGCGAGCGACGTGCTGCGACCCCCCGCCGCCGACGCCGCCGTCCGGCCCGCGAGGCCCTCGGACGCCGCTGCGGTCGGCGCCGTGCAGTCCCGGGCCTGGCGGCAGGCCTTCGGCGCGCTGCTGGGGTCGGACGCGATGGATCCCGCGGGGCTCGCCGACGTGTGGGCGGACGCCATCGCCCGTCCGCCGTCGCCGCGCCATGCCGTCCTGGTGGCGACGGCCGGCGGGACCGTGGTCGGCTTCGTCGCGGTCGCACCGGCCGGCGATCCCGACCTGGGGCCGGACGCCGGGGAGATCGTCGTCCTCGCCGTGGACCCGGCCCACCAGCACGCGGGGCACGGCTCCCGGCTGCTCGCGGCCGCTACCGACACGCTCCGGGAGGTGGGGTTCACGGGCGCCGTCGTCTGGCTCCCGCTGCCGGACGCCGTCATGCAGAACTTCTTCACCTCGGCCGGGATGGTGGCGGACGGGGCGCGCCGGACCCTCGGAGCCCCGGACGGCGGGACCGTCACGCAGTTGCGCCTCACGGCGGCGCTGGCCTGACGTGACGCCCGACCCCGCACGGCGCGCCGTGCTGCGGCAGGCGCTGTCCGTCGGCGTCGCGACGGGCGCGTACGGCATCTCGTTCGGGGCGCTGGCCGTCGCGGCCGGCCTGACCGTCGCGCAGGCGTGCGTGCTGAGCCTGGTGATGTTCACCGGCGGGTCGCAGTTCGCGTTCGCCGGCGTCGTCGGCGCCGGAGGCTCGGGCGGTGCGGCGATCGCGACGGCGGCGCTGCTCGGCGCCCGGAACGGGTTCTACGGCCTGCAGATGGCGCGTGTCCTGCGGCCTCGCGGCTGGCGGCGGGTGGCGACGGCGCAGGTGACCATCGACGAGTCGACCGCCGTCGGGTCGGGGCAGGCAGCCGTCCGTCCCGACCGGCCGGACCTGGCCCGGACCGGGTTCTGGGCGACGGCGCTCGCCGTGTTCGCGCTCTGGAACGCCGCCACCCTGCTCGGCGCGGTCGTCGGCGACACGCTCGGGGATCCACGGCGCTACGGCCTCGACGCCGCCGCTGCCGCCGCCTTCCTCGCCCTGCTCTGGCCGAGGCTCGCGTCGGGCCGGACGAGGGCCGTCGCGGCCGCCGCGGTCGTGGTGGCGTCCGCGCTGGTCCCGGTGCTGCCGCCCGGAGCGCCGGTGCTCGCGGCCGCGCTCGTCGCGATCGTCGTCGGGTGGCGCGAGCCGGGGAGTCCGCCGTGAGCACGTGGACCGCCGTCCTCGCCGCCTGTGCCGCCTGCTTCGCGCTCAAGCTCGCCGGCTACGTGGCACCCGAGGCCTGGCTCGACCGGCCACGGGTCGTCCGCATCGCCGGGCTCGTCACCGTCGCGCTGCTGGCCGCGCTGGTCGCCGTCCAGACCCTGGCGACCGGGCGCCAGCTGCACCTGGACGCCCGGCTGCCGGCTCTCGGGGTCGCCGCCCTCCTGCTGTGGCGCCGCGCCCCGTTCGTCGTCGTCGTGGCGGCGGCCGCCGTCACCGCCGCACTCCTCCGCCTGCTCGCCTGACTCTCTCCCTCTGACCGTGATCATGCAATCCGCGTTGATCTGTGGTCGGCCGAGTACAGATCAACGCGGATTGCATGATCACGGTAAGGGTGGGGGCGAGGTGGTGGAGGAGGCGGAGTGGAGCTCCAGGGCGCGACGCATGGCGGCGCGGGCGCGGCGGCGGTCGCCGGCGGCGTCGTAGCCGAGCGCCATCCGGAACCACGCCTCCCAGGACGCCGGCCGCTCGTCGACCTCGCGCCGGAACCGCTCGAACCATGCGTCTGCGGCGGCCCGGTCGATCCGGCCGCCCGGACTGCGCGGAAGGTCGTCGACCGGCAGCAGCCCGCGGGCCTCGAGCTCGCGCGCCATCGTCTCGGTCGCCCGCCCGAAGCTGAGCTCGCGGAGCACCGCCCACAG
>DASQJO010000338.1:0-2388 GCA_035630955.1 Kineosporiaceae bacterium | reverse complement strand
CCCTCCCACCCGCCCTCGATCTCGACGATCGGCACCGAGCCCGTGACGTACTGCTCGGGCACCGGGGGCCGGACGGCGGGCACCCGGGCGACGGGTTCGGGATCGAGCTCGACGGGTTCGGGATGGAGGTCGACGGGTTCGGGATCGAGGTCGACGCGCTCGACCCGCTCCGGGGAGGGGACGATCGTCGGGTCGTAGGGCGGCGGCACGAAGCGCGGCGCGGAGGGGGGCGCGGCGGCGTCGAGGTCGATCACCGACGGAGCGACCGGTTCCTCGACGCTCGCCGTCGCGCCGTCGGCGATCTCGTCCCGGGTCCCCTCCGCGGGGGGGTCCGTCTCGACCGCCTCGAGGGCGTCGTCGGTCTCGTCGGCGTCGTCGGGGTCGGCGGCGTCGTCCGTGTCGTCGACGTCCGGCGCATCGTCATCGCCGAGGTCGTCGTCCGCAGTCACCGGCTCGGCGTCCGGCTCCACCTCGTCGTCCGGCCGCGCCTGCGCCTCGGCCGGCTCGCCCTCCGGTTCGCGCGCCGGGTCGGGGGCGGGACCTGGTTCGTCGTCCCTGCGCCGCTCGTCGATCTCGGCGCTCCCCGCGCCGGTCCCCGGCCCCCCCGTCACGGCTCAGTCCGCCAGAACCAGGACGCGCGCGTGAAGCACGGGACGCTGCGCGAGCGCCGCGCGCACGGCACGGTGGAGCCCGTCCTCGAGGTACATCGTGTCCCTCCACTGCACGACGTGGGCGAAAAGGTCGCCGTAGAAGGTGGAGTCCTCGGAGAGCAGCTGTGCGAGGTCGAGCGTCCGCTTGGTCGTGACCAGCTCGTCCAGGCGGACCTGGCGCGGCGCCACCTCCGACCACTGCTTGGCCGTCGTGTAGCCGTGGTCGGGGTAGGGACGTCCGTCGCCCACTGCCTTGAAGATCACCCTACGTAGTCTAGGGAGAATCATGGCAGCCGCGCCCCCTTCATCCGCCGCAGCGCGGGCTCGACCCGCCGTGCGTGTCGATGCACCCGCCTCCTGGTGTCACCCGGACGCGTGGGAGCCCGGGACGGTTGTCGCCGCGCTCGAATCGTTATGAAAGCCCCAGAACGCCGAGAGGCCCGGTGCGCGCTCCCGACGCACCGGGCCCCACGGGGGTGGCGGAGGATAGGGGATTTGAACCCCTGAGGGTGTTTAGCCCAACACGATTTCCAATCGTGCGCCCTAGGCCACTAGGCGAATCCTCCGCCGGCGAGTCTAGCGTCTTCCGCCCCGCGCCCTCGCCCCGCGAGGGGCGGACGGCGAGCGGCAGTCGGCCCTGCGCCCTGCCCTCCGGTGCGTCCGGCGGCGCTGCCGGTGACCGGTAGAGTGTCCGGCGGACTCCCCGCGTGGCGGTATCCCGCTGAACCCCCCCAGGGCCGGAAGGCAGCAAGGGTAGGCAGGCTCTGCCGGGTGCGCGGGGAGTTCTCTCGTCCGCACTCCCGAGGCTGCGCGGGGCCGGAGAGTCTGTCGCCCGGCGGGGTTAGGGTGCCTGCGTGTCGACCGCGCTGTACCGCCGCTACCGGCCGGAGAGCTTCGCCGAGGTCATCGGTCAGGAGCACGTGACGGTCCCGCTGTCGGCGGCGCTCGACAAGGACCGCGTGAACCACGCCTATCTCTTCTCCGGCCCGCGCGGCTGCGGCAAGACCACGAGCGCGCGCATCCTCGCGCGCTGCCTCAACTGTGCCCAGGGGCCGACGTCCACGCCGTGCGGCGAGTGCGACTCGTGCCGCGACCTGGCCCGCGGCGGGCCCGGCAGCCTCGACGTCGTCGAGATCGACGCCGCCAGCCACGGCGGGGTGGACGACGCGCGGAGCCTGCGCGAGCGAGCGGTCTTCGCACCCGCACGCGACCGGCACAAGGTCTTCATCATCGACGAGGCGCACATGGTCTCGACGCAGGGCTTCAACGCCCTGCTGAAGATCGTCGAGGAGCCGCCGCCGCACGTCCGCTTCGTGTTCGCCACGACCGAGCCTGAGAAGGTCATCGGCACCATCCGCTCGCGGACCCACCACTACCCGTTCCGCCTGGTACCGCCCGAGCGGCTGCAGGCCTACCTCGGCGAGGTCTGCGAGCGCGAGGGGGTGCCCGTCGGTCCGGGCGTGCTGCCGCTCGTCGTCCGCGCGGGTGCCGGGTCCGTACGTGACTCGTTGTCCGTGCTCGACCAGCTCATCGCCGGCGCAGGGCCGGACGGGCTCGAGTACGCCACCGCCGTGGCGTTGCTCGGCTACACCGACGGCGCCCTGCTCGACGACATCGTCGACGCGCTCGCCGCCGGCGACGGCGCAACCGTCTTCCGGGTCGTCGACCGAGTGATCGAGTCCGGCCACGACCCGCGGCGCTTCGTGGAGGATCTCCTCGAGCGCCTGCGCGACCTGCT